>JBDTFI010000390.1:0-11875 GCA_039938035.1 Acetobacteraceae bacterium
ACCCTCCATGCTGCTACGCCGGATTAACCGGCGCATGAGCCTGGGGAATATCGAGGAACTCGGTATCTACGTCGATCTGCTGCGGTCCGACCCGGACGAAATCCGCGCGCTCGTCCGCGACATGCTGATCAGCGTCACCGGCTTCTTTCGCGATGACGAAGCATGGTCGGCCTTCGAGGAGATGGTGATCACGCCGCTCGTCCCCGAACGCGAGACGGGAGCCCCGATCCGTGCCTGGGTGCCGGCCTGCGCCACCGGCGAGGAGGCCTATTCGCTCGCGATGCTGCTGATCGAGCGGGCGGAGGCGGCGGACAAGCATTTCGATCTGAAAATCTTTGCCTCCGATCCCCAGGACGTTAACCTGAACACCGCGCGCGACGGCGTCTATCCAGCGTCCAGCGTCGAGATGCTGCCGCCCGAGCGAATAAGGCGGTTCTTCGAGAAGCTCGACGGCGCCTACCGGGTCAGGAACGAGTTGCGCGATCTTGTCGTGTTCGCCCGCCAGGACGTGCTGCGCGATCCGCCGTTCTCGCGGATGGACCTGATCACCTGCCGCAACATGCTGATCTACATCGAGCCGGACGCCCAGACGCGGGTGATCGCGCTGTTTCACTTCGCGCTGCGCCAGGGCGGCCACCTGTTTCTCGGCAGCGCGGAAAGCATCGGCCGGGCCGACGACCTGTTCGGCACGGTGTCGAAGAAATGGCGGATCTACTGTCGTCTTGGGCCGACGCGCCACGACATCGTTCAGTTTCCGGTGCTCGGCGGCCATCCTGAAAAACGCCTTCCGGCCGCGGAACCCCCGCCGCGAGCGGCCGAGTTGGCGCGCCGCGCACTGTTGGACCGCTACGCCCCGGCCTCGGTGCTGATCGACCAGAAGGGAAGCGTCCTCTACTTCCACGGCCCCACCGGCGACTATCTGGAGCAGCCCAGCGGAGAACCAACGCGCGACCTGCTGGCGATGGCCCGCGAGGGGCTGGTGACGAAGCTGCGCGGCGCGATCCAGGCGGCGTTCGCCGACAACGAGGACACAAGGTTCAGCGCCGACATCCGCCACGGCGACGCCATCCGCCCGGCGATGGTCACGCTCGCACGGCTGGCCGTATCCCAGCAGGCCCTGGTGCTGGTGAGTTTCCAGCCGTCCGAGGAGCCCGGCGACCCATTGTCCGCCGTCGGGGCGCGGGCTAGCGAGGAGGAGCGCGGGACCGTCGCCGCCCTGGAGGAGGAACTGCGCTCGGCGCGCAAGGACTTGCAGAGCACGATCGAGCAGCTGGAGAGCGCCAATGAGGAGCTGAAAGCCTCCAACGAGGAAGCGACCTCGATGAACGAGGAGCTGCAATCGACGAATGAGGAGCTGGAGACCTCCAAGGAGGAACTGCAATCCTTCAACGAGGAGCTGTACACGGTCAACAGCCAGTTGCAGCATAAGGTCAAGGAGCTGGAGGACACCGGCAACGATCTCGCCAACCTACTGTCCGGCACCGAGGTCGCGACGATCTTCCTGGACGCCGAGCTGCGGATCAAGTGGTTCTCCCCGACCACCAAGCCGCTGCTGGACCTCGTATCGTCTGATATCGGCCGGCCGATCGCCCACTTCGCCCCCAAATTCGCCGATTTCCAGCTGCTGGACGACGCCGCGACGGTGCTCGAAAAGCTGACCCGCATCGATGCCGAGATCCGCGGCGACGACGGCGGGTGGTTCCTGCGGCGCATGTTGCCGTATCGCACGCGCGACAACCGGATCGCCGGGCTGGTGGTCACCTTCACCGACATCACCGAGCGGCGGCGCGCGAGCGAGGCGATCGACGAAGCGCGCATCTACGCCGAGGCGATCGTGGAGACGACGCGCCAGCCGCTGGTGATCCTCGATGCCGATCTGCGGGTGCGCTCGGCGAACCATGCGTTCCATGCGCGGTTCGACCTGGCACCGGACCGGACGAAGGGGCGCCGCATCTACGAACTGCACGATGGTGACTGGGACATCCCGGAACTGCGCCGGGTGCTGGAGGAGGTCCTGCCCGAGAACCAGGAGGTCCATGATGTCACGGTTGCCCTTGGGCCGGACGGACCGGGTCAGCGAACCCTGCTGCTCAATGCCCGCAAACTGGAGCGCAAAAGCCGCGAGACCCTGATCCTGCTCGCGATCGAGGATGTCACCGAGCGCCGCGCCGGGGTGGCGCATCAGGAGATGCTGATGGGCGAGCTGAGCCACCGCATCAAGAACACGCTGGCGACGGTTCAGGCCATCAGCGACCAGACGCTGCGCTCAAGCGCCTCGATGGACGATTTCCGGCAGGCGTTCGAGGGACGCCTTAACGCCCTCGCCGAGGTGCACGATCTTCTGGTGGACAAGAACTGGGTGGGCACGGAAATCGGCCAGATCGTCGCCCGGACATTGGAGCCGTATCGGACGGAGAACGCGAACCGCATCGCGGCGCACGGATCGCGGCTCACCATGCGGCCCCAGAAGGGTGTCGCTTTGGCGATGATCCTGCACGAACTCGCGACCAACGCGGCGAAGTACGGCGCGCTGTCAGTGCCCGATGGGAGGCTCGCGGTCACCTGGCATCGCGACGACTACGGCACCAAGATCCGCGTCGAGTGGCGGGAGACGGGCGGCCCGCCCGTTTCCCCGCCGGCGCACCAAGGATTCGGCACCAAGATGATCGAGCGCGGCACGGCCCACGAACTCGGCGGCGAGGCGCGGATCGAGTACAAGGCGGATGGGGTGCGCTGCGAACTGATCTTTCCCTGGGTGGCGTTCGATCCCGCCGACGGGGTCGGGATCGCTTGACGCATGGACAAACGCCTGACCGGGCTGCGGATTCTCGTGGTGGAGGACGAATCCATCATCGCCATGCTGCTGGAGGACATGCTGGAAGGGTTCGGCTGCGCCGTCGTGGGTCCGATCGCCGGCATCGAGGCGGCGATCGCCGAGGTGCGGCAAGACCGCCTCGACGGCGTGCTGCTGGACATGAACGTCCACGGAGAGAGCACGGTTCCGGTCGCCGAGGAACTTGCCGGGCGGGCGATCCCGTTCCTGCTGGTGACCGGGTACGGCGATCGCGACAATGATCCGCCGGTAATCAGGGCGGCGCCCCGGCTGAAGAAGCCATTCAAGGAGGCGGAGCTGGCGCGGCGGATGGTGGAGGTGTTTGTCGGCGGGTGAGTTGGTGCCGCCCTCACCGGTCAAGGGCGGGAGAGGTAGACCTTCACCTCTCCCCCTGGGAGAGGTCGCCGCGCTCTTGCGTGGCGGGTGAGGGTTCCAGCAGCAACCCCAGTTGCCGCGTCAGCATCCCGGTCGGGCTCTGCAACTCAAGGACCACCGTGAAATGGTCCGCCCCGGGCACCGACAGCAAGGGCCCGGGCGCGTGGGCGGCGGCGCGGCGGGCGTGCAGCGCGCGGCTGTCGGCGACCAGCGCGGGCAGCTCCGCGGTGCCGTAGGCGATCGCGAGCGGCTTGGGCACGACCGGCAGGCGCAGCGGCGACAGCGTCGCGAGTTCGCTGTCGGTGAGACGGAGTTTCTCGTTCAGGTAGGTGTCGCGGATCGGCCCCATCTCGAACAGGCCGGAGATGGCGAGGCCGGCGCGCACCAGCTTATGACCCAGCGCCATCGCGGTGAGATGCCCGCCCGCCGACCAGCCGGACAGCACGATCGGGCCGGCGATGCCGTGCGCCGGTCCGTGGGCGCCGAGCCAGTCGAGTGCCGCGTGGATTTCGGCCACGATCTCCGTCAGCGTCGCGTCGGGGGCGAGCGTGTAGCCGGGCAGAGCCGCCGACCAGCCGAGCGCGTACGGACCCTCGATCAGGCACGCGAACTCCTCGCGGGTGCGAGCCTGCCAGTAGCCGCCGTGGATGAACACGAGGCACGGAGCGGCCGGGTCGCGTGCGGGGAACAAATCCCAGCGATTGCGCGGACGCCGCCCGTAGGGCAGGTCCAGATGCTCGGGATGGGCGGCGCGGAAAGCGGCGGAGCGCTCCTCCCGCGCCGCGTTCAGCGCCGGGCTGTTCGGCACCGCGTTGGAGTTGTTGTACGCGATGTCGCGGTCGGCGCGGCTCAGACCGGCCCAATCCATGAGCGGCTACTCGCCGGTTCCGGCAACGCGGCCGACCTCCGCGACATTCTTGCCGGCGACGTGCGCGAGCGTCACCCGTCGCGTGATGGGCTCGACCGTCATGCTCGCCGTGCTGGTCCAGTCGAACGCATCCGACTTCACGGTCATGCCGGAGGCCAGGTTCGCCTGCACCTGCGCGAAGACGCGCTTCGGGTCGTCGGTGCGGATCTCCCATATCATCATGTAGCGTTGCGGCCCCGGTTGGGTGCCGTACTGGGTGTCGGCGAGCTTGAACATCTGCGCGCCGACGAAACCCTCGATACGCAGCAGGTCGTGGATGTGCTGGCCACGGTACCAGTCGAGATACTCGGCTTCCTTCCCGGCGACGGGGTTGCTGAACACGATGAAGCGGTAGGTTTTTTCAGTGTTCGCCATTCAAGCCTCCTGCGGCGTCGGCCCGCGCAGCGCGAACCGCTTGACCTTGCCTGATTCGGTACGCGGCAGGGCATCGAGGAACACGACGGAGCGGGGATATTTGTACGGCGCGATCTCCGCCTTCACATAGTCCTGCAACGCGCGCGCCAGCGCGTCGGACGCGGCGTGGCCGGGGCGGAGGACCACGAACGCCTTGACGATCGTGCCGCGCGCCGCATCGGGGACACCGACGACGGCGCATTCGGCGACGGCCTCGTGACCGATCAACGCCGCTTCGACCTCCGGGCCGGCGATGTTGTAGCCCGACGACACGATCATGTCGTCGTTGCGTGCCTGGAACCAGAAAAACCCGTCCGCGTCCTGACGGTAGGTGTCGCCAGTGACATTCCAGCCGTTCTGGACATAGATGGCCTGGCGCGGGTCGGCGAGATAGCGGCAGCCGGTCGGGCCGCGCACGGCGAGGCGCCCGACCGAGCCGGGCGGCAGGTCGCGACCCTCCGCGTCGATCAGCTTCGCGTCATACCCCGGCACTGGAAGCCCCGTGGCGCCGGGGCGGATCGCCTCGACGGGCGCGCCGATGAAGATGTGCAGCATCTCGGTCGAGCCGATGCCGTCGAGGATCGCGATGCCGGTCGCCGCGTGCCACGCCTCCCACGTCGCCTTCGGCAGCGCCTCGCCGGCGGAGATGCAGATGCGCAGTGCGTCCGTGTCGCCCGGGCGCAGCATCGGCAGCATGGCGCGATAGGCGGTCGGCGCGGTGAAGCAGACGGTGACGCGGCGCGCGCGGATCAGCTCCAGCAGGCGTTCCGGGCTTGCTTGTTCCAACAGAATCGTCGAGGCGCCGATCCGCAGCGGGAACAGCACGATCGCGCCGAGACCGAAGGTGAAGGCGATCGGCGCCGAGCCGGTGAACACGTCGGCGGGAGCAGCGCGCAGAACGTGGCGACCGTAGGTGTCGCAGGTCGCCAGTATATCGCGGTGGAAATGCATGGTGCCCTTCGGCACGCCAGTGGTGCCGGAGGTGAAGGCGATCAGGCAGACGTCGTCGGCGCGCGAATCGCAGGCGGCGAACACGTCGGGTTCAGCCGCCATCAGGGATAAAAGCGAATCCGCGCCGCCTCCGCCGATCGCCACGATGCGGTCGAGGCCGGCGCGCGATGCCTCGTCGAGCAGGCGGTGATCGCAAAGACCGACGCCGATGCGCGCCTTCTCCACCACGAAGCGCAACTCCCCCGCGCGCAGCAATGGCATGGTCGGCACGGCGATCGCGCCCGCCTTGATGACCGCGAGCGTGGCGGCGACCAGCATCGGCGTGTTGGGCGCGCGCAGCAGGACGCGGTTGCCGGGCGCGACGCCAAGCTGGCGGGTCAGCACGCCCGCGATGCGGTTCACCCGGGCGGCGAGGTCGGCGTAGCTCCAGGTCTCGTCGGGCGTGCCCATCGCGGGGCGGGCGCCGTGGCCGCGGGCGAGCCACGCGTCGAGCAGCTCGGTGACGCAGTTCAGGCGCTCGGGGTAGCCGAGGTCGTCCAGCCGGAACTCCGGCCAGTGTTCGCGGGGCGGCAGGTTCTCGCGGGCGAAATTGTCCACCCGCACAGGCTGCAACGTCTTGCGCCACGCCGCAACGGGGACTTGGATGGGCCGATGAACGTGATCATCGTGGGCGGCGGGATCGGCGGGTTGGCGGCGGCGCTGTCGCTGCACGCGGCGGGCATCGATTGCGAGGTGTTCGAGCAGGTGCGCGCGTTGCGCGAACTGGGCGTCGGCATCAACACGCTGCCGCACGCGATCAGGGAACTGGCCGCCCTCGGGCTGCTGGAGGAACTGGACCGGGTCGGCATCCGCACGCGGGAACTGATCTACGCGAACCGCTTCGGCCAGGTGGTCTGGCGGGAACTGCGCGGCACCGACGCCGGGCTGGAGGCGCCGCAATTCTCCATCCACCGCGGCAAGCTGCACGGCGTGCTGCTGCGCGCGGTGACCGAGCGGCTGGGGGCGGCGCGGGTTCACACCGGCGTCCGGCTGGTGGACTTCACCGAACGCGGCGAGCAGGTCACGGCGCGGTTCGAACGGCGCGACGGCGGGAGGTTCGCGGTGGAAGCGGACGCGCTCATCGGCGCGGACGGCATCCACTCGGCGGTGCGCGCCGCGTTTTATCCCGACGAAGGCCCGCCCGTGTGGAACGGCACGATGCTGTGGCGCGGCGCCGCCGAATGGCCGGTGCATGACGACGGCAGGTTGATGGTGATCTCCGGCGGGATGGATGCGAAGTTCGTGTTCTACCCGATCCACGCCGACCCGACCCGGCCGACCACGCGCCTCACCAACTGGGCGGTGCAGGCGCGCGTCGCACCTCCTGGCAGCGTGCCGCCGCGGCGGGAGGACTGGAACCGCGAGGGGCTGTTGAGCGAGCTGGCGCCGCTGGTGCGCGACCGCTTCCGGCTCGGCTTCGTCGATCCGCTGGCGCTGATCGAAGCGAGCGGGGCGTTCTACGAATATCCCATGTGCGACCGCGATCCGCTGCCCCGCTGGTCGTTCGGGCGCGTCACGCTGCTGGGCGATGCGGCGCATCCGATGTACCCGGTCGGCTCCAACGGGGCCAGTCAGGCGGTGCTGGATGCGCGCGCGCTGGCGCGGCATCTGGGGGAGGCGCCGGTCATCGAGGCGTTGACGGCATACGACGCGGAGCGGCGGGTGATGACGGCGGATATAGTGCTGACCAACCGCGCTGGCGGCCCCGAGCGGGTGATCGACGTGTTGGAGGGGCGAGCGCCGGATGGGTTCGAGGATGTCGAGGCCGTCGCGTCCTATGCCGAGCGCGAGGCCATCGTGCGCGGCTACGCCCAGCTAGCCGGGTTCGCACGCGAGCAGGTGAACGCGGGACGCTGACGACGCGGTCTTACGGCTTCGGCGCGTCCGCGGCGGCCGCCGCGATCGGAGCTTTCGGCTCCGTGTCCGCTTCGACCGGCGTCGCGGCGTGGCTCGAGGTCGTTTGCAGCCGTTGGAGCAGGGTCTTGGACACGGTGCCGGCGGCGCGCATGCCGTGCTCGTGCTCGAAGCGTTTGATCGCGGCCTGGGTCTTTGGGCCGAGGGAACCGTCCGGGGAAGTATCCAGATACTCGAGGCGCATCAGCTCGCCCTGCACATCGCGCACCAGTTCCGGGGCGGGCCTCGGGGCAGCATGTCGCGGCCTGGGTTCGGCCAGCAGATACGCGACTCGCGGCGGATAGCCGACGACCACATCGCCGTGTGCGTACATGCACTGCCCGAAAAACTCGTCGTAGCGACCCTGGATTTCCTGCCGCGCGCCCCGCTGTCCGGCCACTCCCATGCCGGCGAGTTGCCGGCAAGCCGTCTGATCCTGCTGGAAGGCAGCGGCCGGCTTGTCGGGGCCGCGCATCACCTGGACCGTCGGTTCGAACGGCGTTTGTGCGCACCCGGCGAGGACAACAATGGTGCCGATCCCCACCCAGCGACGCATGCCGTCGCGCGCGCAGGCTATCTGGCCTTGCTGTGACATCTCCCTCCCGCGCGACTCGGTCGGCCGAGCAAACCAAGTTACTTATCCACCCTCATCGGGCGCGCGCAAGGACGGACCGAACCTCGGGCCGGCGGTTCATTCGCCTCGACGAACCGCGTGACATCCGCGACGACCGGGGCCTTCCCCACGAACAGCGGGGCAAAGGCCAGCAGGATGCCGATGTGTCCGATGCCGGGATAGACGCGCGACTCGACCGGCCCGCAATGCGCGGCGATGCGGGCCGCCAGCGCGGTCGTGTTGTACGGGCGCACCGTCGTGTCGTCGGCGCCGGCCAGGAGCAGCAGCGGCCGGTTGGCGCCGTCGGCGAAGGCGATCGGCTGGGTCCGCGATTCGGGCGAGCCGGCGAAGACCGGGGCGATGTCAGGGAGCTGGCTGGGGTGGAAATCGTAGGGACCGGCGATACCGACGCCTCCGGCGATTTGCCGGGGCGGCAAACCGGCTTCGGTCAGATACGCGGGGTTGAGCGCCAGCATGATCGCGATATAGGCCCCGGCGGAGTGGCCGATCAGGAACGGATGCGGGTTGGCGCCGAATTCCGCGGCATGCGCGACGGCCCACGCGACCGAAGCGGCGGCGTCATCAAGGAAGCCCGGAAACGTCGTTTGCGGATACAGGCGGTAATCGGGAATGGCGACCACAATCCCGCGCCGCGCCAACGCGGTGCCGACGAAGCGGTATTCAGCCTTGTTGCCGGTCTTCCACGACCCGCCGAAGAAGAACACGACCAAGGGGCGGTCCTGACCTGGCTCTGCGGGCTGGTAGACGTCGAGCGTGCGCGCCGGACCATCGCCATAGGGCACGTCGCGCGTGATCCGCACGCCACCCGATGGGACGGTCGCATTCAGTAGCCCGAGCGGGCTGCACGCCGATAGCAGCCCCGAGACGACGATCGCGCCGAGGGTCCGCCTCAAGCGATCTTGCCGATGCTCCGCAGCTTGCTCTCCATCTCGCCCGAGATGGAACCGAGCGGGTGAGCGTTCGCGAGGTCGGAGATGCGCGGGAACGCGTCCGCGAACATCTCGATGGTGACCGGCTTGTCGGGATCGAACTGCACGCCCTCGGTCTAGAAATACTGCAAGCGCGTGAAGCCGCCGGCCTGGGCGAGGATGATCTGGCCCGATACGTCGCATTGTTCGCTGCACAGCCAGGCAACGGCGGGGGAAACCAGTTCAGGCTTGAGGTAGGGCGCGGTCGCGGGGTTCATCAACCCCTCCGTCATGCGGGTTAGCGCGGCCGGAGAGATGGCGTTGGCGAGGATATTGTATTTCGCCCCCTCGAACCGCAGGCAGTTGATGAAGCCGTTCACCGCCAGCTTCGCGGCGCCGTAATTGGTCTGGCCGAAATTGCCGAAGCTGCCGGAGGTCGAGGAGGTGACGACGATGCGGCCGTACTTGCGCTCCCGCATCACCGGCCAGGCGGCGCGGGTGCAGTAGGCGGTGCCCATCAAGTGGACGGCGACGACCGTGTCGAAGTCGGCGACGTTCATGTTGTTGAACGCCTTGTCGCGCAGGATGCCGGCGTTGTTCACCAGGATATCGAGACGCCCCCAGGTGTCCGTCGCGGTCTTCACGATCGCCTGCGCGCTCTCCCAGTCGGCGACCGAGTTGTAGTCGGCGACCGCCTCCCCGCCCTTCGCCTTGACCTCGGCGACCACCTTGTCGGCGGCCGAATGCGTGCCGCCGCGCCCGTCAACCGCGCCGCCCGGATCGTTCACCACCACCTTGGCGCCCCGCTCGCCGAGCAGCAGGGCGTGGGTTCGGCCCAGGCCGGCGCCGGCGCCGGTGACGATGGCGACGCGGTCGTCGTAGCGGATGGTCATGCGGTGTTCCTTCTCGGTTGGCGCCAGCGTACCCCGCCGTGGCGCGGGGCGAAAGGCTTGCCCCCTGACGGCGCTTGCCCGATCGTGACGGGAAAGGGGAAGCGAATGGCGCTGTTCGACGGGCTGAAGGTGATCGATTGTGCGAGCTACATCGCCGGGCCGTCGGCGGCGACGGTGCTCGCGGAGTTCGGCGCCGACGTGGTGAAGATCGAGCCGCCGGGCGGCGACCCGTACCGCAATCGGGCGACGATTCCGGCCTCGGGTCATGTGCATCCGAGCAGCCCGAACTTCGTGCTCGACGGGCGGGCGCGGCGCAGCCTGATCCTCGATCTGCGTCAGGAGGCCGGGCGCGCTGTATTGCGCCGGCTGGTCGCCGAGGCAGACGTCTTCATCACCAACGCGCCGCCCGACGTCCGCCGGAAGCTCGGCGTGACCTACGAAGACCTCGGGCCGCTGAATGCGCGGCTGATCTATGCCTCGTTCACCGGCTATGGCGAGGATGGGCCGGAGGCGAGCAAGCCGGGGTTCGATGCGACGGCGTGGTGGGCACGATCGGGGCTGATGCATCTGGTGCGCGCGGGCGATGCGGCGCCGGCGCGTTCCCTCGCCGGGATGGGTGATCATCCGTCCGGGATCGCGCTCTATGCGGCGGTCGCCACCGCGCTGTTTCAGCGGGAGCGCACCGGAAAGGGACTCGCGGTCGGCTCCTCGCTGCTGGCGAACGGGCTGTGGGCGAATGCGTGCCAGGTGCAGGCGCGGCTGTGCGGGGAGACGGTCGCGGTGCAGCCGGCGCATGACGATTCGCCGCACCCGTTGCGCAACCATTATCGCTGCCGCGACGACAAATGGCTGCTGCTGTCGATCGTGCCCGAGCAGCGGCGATGGGAGGCGTTCGTCCGCGCGCTGGAGAGCCCGTTGCTGGAGGATGCGCGCTTCGCGACGGTGGAGGGACGCGCGCTGCACGCGAAGGCGCTGACGGTCGCGCTCGATTCCGTGTTCGCGACGCGCGAGCGGGCGGCGTGGTGCGCGGCGCTGGAGCCGACCGGACTGGTGTTCGGGATCGTCGCCACGATGGAGGATATGCCCGATGAGCAGGCGGTGGTGAGCGGGGCGCTGGTTCCGTTCGAGGGCGACACGCTGCTGACCGTGAGCTGTCCGTTCTGGGTTGGGGGGCAGCGGAAGGTGGCGCCGCGTCACGCGCCGCCGCCGGGCGCGGACGGCGCCTCGGTGCTGGCGGCGGCGGGGTACGCGGCGCCGGAAATCGCGGCGTTGCGCGCGGCCGGGGTGACGGTGTGACGATTGTTTCGAGGGGATGCGAATGACCGACTACAAATACTGCACCGTCACCGACGAAGGCCGGCTTCGCATCGTGACGTTGAACCGCCCGGAGGTGATGAACGCGCTGCACAGCGACGCCCATCACGAACTTGAGCGCGTCTGGGACGAGTTCGCCGCGCGCGATGATCTGTGGGTCGGCATCGTCACCGGCGCGGGCAAGCGGGCGTTCTCGGCGGGCAATGACCTGAAGGTGCAGGCGGCGGGCAAGCGCGGACCATTGGCGCGCTCGGGCTTCGCTGGCCTGACCTTGCGGTTCGATCTCGACAAGCCGCTGATCGCGGCGGTGAACGGCGTCGCGATGGGCGGCGGGTTCGAGATCGCGCTGGCCTGCGACATCATCGTCGCATCCGAGAACGCGGTGTTCGCGCTGCCCGAGCCGCGCGTCGGGCTGATCGCCGGCGCCGGCGGCGCGCATCGGCTGCCGCGGGCGATCCCGCAGAAGCTCGCGTTGGGCATGATCCTGACCGGGCGGCGGGTGCCGGCGGCGGAGGCCGCCGCGCTCGGCTTCGTCAACGAGGTGGTGCCCGAAGGACAGGCACTGGACGCGGCGCGGCGCTGGGCGAAACTGATCCTGGAGTGCTCGCCGATGGCGGTGCGCGCCTCCAAACAGGCGGTGTATCGCGGACTGACGGAGCCCACGGTCGAACAGGCGATCCGCACGATGTACCCGGCACAGAAAGCGAATGCCGA
>JBDTFI010000391.1:0-6391 GCA_039938035.1 Acetobacteraceae bacterium
GCGCGAGCAGCCCCGCCGCGTGCGGTCCCGCCAGCATCTCGTGCAGCGGCGGATGCACCCGCGTTCGCACGATCTCGGCCAACCCGAGATTGGTGAAGCCGAGCAGGCGCGGGCGCATCGGATCGCCGGCCAGGGCAGCGACCAGACCGGGGCCAAAGGCGGCGCGCTTGCGCGGCGACAGGCCGGCCCAATCGACGAGGATGGCGCCCGAGAGATCGCGAAGCCGGATCTGGCGCGCCAGCACCGGCAGCGCCGCCTCGTTCAGAACGCGGTGCATCGCCGTCTTGCCGGAGCGTGACGCCGCCGCGCCGCCGGCGTCGAGATCGATCGCGGTCAACGCCGGCGTGGAATAGATCGTCAGCCGCCCGCCGCCGGGCAATACGACCTCCGGCTCTCCCAATGCCTCGACCTCGGCCTCCAGCGCCGCGTCGAATGCCGGGCCCCGCATCAGGGCGATCCGCTCGCCAAGCGCGGGGCGCAAGGCGGCGACCATTGCCGGGTCGTCGGCCCACACAGGCGCGCCCGGATGCAGCGATGCGAGGCGCTCCACCGCGCCCGGTCCGCGCCGTGGCGGCCCGGTCACGCGCGCGGTGAGGCGCGGCCCCTTGCCGCCCTGGGCCGCCCGGGTGACCCGCACGAGCGTGGTGGCGCCCTCGGTCAGCGCCGCCCCGCCCTCGGTATCGGGCAGAAATCCCTCCGCGCCGTCCAACGCCACGAATGCCCCGCCAAGCGCCGGGACGCGCGCGATGACGCGCCCCTGATGGACATCGCCGACGCCGTCCGGCGCACCGGGCCTGCCGATCGCGTAATCCAGCAACGCGTCGCCATCGACCGCGGCGACCCGCGTTTCCCCGGGGCCGCACGCGACGCGGATCACCACGCTCACGGACGTAGCCAGCCCGCGCCGCGCAACAATTGCGCGGTCTCGAACAGCGGCAGCCCGACGACGTTGGAGTAGCTGCCCGACAGGAACCGCGTGAACGCGCCGGCGCGGCCCTGGATGGCATAGCCGCCCGCCTTGCCGCGCCATTCCCCGCTTTCGAGGTAGGCGTCGATCTGCGCCTTGGTGAGCCGGGCAAACCCGACCTGGCTGACGGCCATCCGCTCGCTCCGCCGCCCGTCCGGCGCGGTCAGGACAACCCCGGTCAGTACGGAATGCCGCCGCCCGGACAGCAGCAGGAGGCACGCAAGCGCCTGCTCCTCGGTCTCGGCTTTCGGCAGGATGCGCCGTCCGGCGGCGACCACGGTGTCGGCGGCCAGCACCAACGCGTTATCCGGCGCGCCGATCGCGGCGACCTTGGCGCGCGCGAGCCGCTGGGCGCAAAGACGCGGGGTTTCCGCCTTGCGAAGTGTTTCGTCGATATCGGGGATTACGACGTCATCAGGGACAACGCCAATCTGCGCCAGCAGCGCCAAGCGGCGTGGGCTCGCGGAGGCAAGGACCAGCCGCGGACGACTCACTTGAATCGAAAAGTGATCCGGCCCTTGGAGAGGTCGTACGGCGTCATCTCCACGTTCACCCGATCGCCCGCCAGCACGCGGATGCGGTTCTTGCGCATCTTGCCGCTGGTGTGCGCGAGGATCGTGTGTTCGTTGTCCAGCCGCACGCGGAACATGGCGTTCGGCAACAACTCGCTCACCGTGCCGGTGAACTCGATCATATCTTCCTTAGACATCAGCCCTCATTCGTGATTGGCCGACCCCTCCCCTAACCGCTCCCGCAAGGGGAGGGGGATAAGCAAGGAGTACGTCGCTTTTCTACTTCCCCTCCCCTTACGGGAGGGGTTAGGGGAGGGGTCGCGCGCCGGCAACCGTCCCCTAGAGATGAGCATCGCCCGAACCACGGTCAAGCCGCTGGCGGACACTGCTCGCATGGGCGCCCAGCCCTTCGGCTTCGGCGAGCGCCACGGCGGCCGGCCCGATCGCCTCCAGTCCGGTACGCTCGGCGGCCACCCAGGTCGTGCGCTTCAGGAAGTCGAACACCGACAACCCCGAGGCGAACCGCGCCGTGCGTCCGGTCGGCAGGACGTGGTTCGGCCCGGCCACGTAGTCGCCCAAGGCCTCCGGGCACCACCGCCCGAGGAACGCCGCGCCGGCATGACGAACGCGGGCGAACACCTTCCCGGGTTCGGCCAGCATGAGCTGAAGGTGCTCGGGCGCCAGCCGGTTTACCAGCGCGACCGCCTCGTCCCAGTCGGCCACCACGATGATCGCGCCGTGCGCCTCCCAACTCGCCCCGGCGATCGCCGCGCGCGGCAGGCGGGTCAGCTCGGCGCCGACCGCCTCGGCCACCTTGCCGGCGAACCCCGAATCATCGGCGATCAGGATGGCCTGCGCCGCCTCGTCATGCTCGGCCTGGGCGAGCAGATCGAGCGCCACCAGACGCGGATCGTTGGCCGCGTCGGCGAGCACCACCACCTCGGACGGCCCGGCGATGGAGTCGATGCCGACGCGCCCGAACACCTGCCGCTTTGCTTCCGCGACGTAGGCGTTGCCCGGACCGACGATGCGATCGACCGGCGCGATGCTCGCGGTCCCGAAGGCCAGCGCCGCGATCGCCTGCGCCCCGCCCACCCGGTACACCTCCGCCACCCCGGCCCGGCGCGCCGCCGCCAGCACCAGCGGGTTGAGCACGCCGTCCGGGCTCGGCACGCACATCGCGATCCGCCCGACGCCGGCGACTCGCGCCGGCACGGCGTTCATCAGCACCGAAGACGGATATGCCGCCTTGCCGCCGGGCACGTACAATCCGACCGCGTCGACCGCATTCCACCGCATCCCCAGCGTGAGCCCCGCCGGATCGTCGATCCGCAGATCGGCCGGAATCTGGGCGACATGGAACGCCTCGATCCGCCGCGCCGCCAGGTCGAGCGCGTCGCGCAACGCGGGCGCGATTGCCGCCACCGCCTCGTCGATCTCGGCGGCGCTCACCGCCAGCCGCTCGGCCGTCAGGCGCAGACGGTCGAACCGCGCCGTGTAGTCGAGCAACGCGGCGTCCCCGCGCGCACGCACATCGGCGATGATCCCCGCCACCGCCTGATCGACACGCTCGGTCGTCTCCCGCGCCTGGGTCAGCAGCCGCTCGAAGGCCGCGGGGAAATCGGCGTCGGCGGTCGAAAACCGCTTCACGCAGGCCCGTCCAACGCAGCGCGAAACCGCGTGATCCACGCCCCGATCGCCTCCGGCTGGGTCTTCAGCGCGGTGCGGTTGACGATCAGCCGGCTGGTGACCGGGGCGATCACCTCGGTCTCGATCAGCCCGTTCGCCTTCAAGGTGGACCCGGTCTGCACCAGATCGACGATCAGCCGGGCGAGGCCGAGCGACGGCGCCAGCTCCATCGCCCCGCTCAGATCGACCACCTCGGCATGGACCCCGCGCGCGGCGAAATGCCGGCGCGCCACGTTGGGATACTTGGTCGCGACGCGCACCCGCGACCAACGCGTCGGATCATCGCTCCCGGCCGTCTCGCGCGGCTCGGCCACGGCGATCCGGCAGCGTCCGATGCCGAGGTCGAGCGGGGCGTAGATTTCCGGGTAATCGAACTCCATCAGCACGTCGGCCCCGCAGATGCCGAGCTGCGCGGCCCCGAAGGCGACGAAGGTCGCCACGTCGAACGGGCGCACCCGCACCACGTCGAGACCCGGCTCGCTGGTCGGAAACCGCAGCCGCCGGCTGCTCTCGTCGTCATAGTCGGGGGCGGGCACGATTCCCGCGCGCGCCAGCAACGCGCCGCATTCGGCGAGGATGCGGCCCTTCGGCAGGGCCAGCACCAGCGGGCCGATAAGCTCCGGCTCCAGCGCGGCAGCGGCGAACGGGACAGTCATCATGGCTCCGGCGGCGAGCGGGCGACGTACACCAGCCGTCCCCGAGGAGCAAACGCGCGGGCTACCCGGCGCGCCCCACGATCCCCAGCACCGCCGCGCCATAGCGCGCCAGCTTCGACGTCCCGACGCCCTTCAGCACGCCGAGCGCATCGAGATGCGCCGGCCGAGCCGAGGCGATGGCGCGCAGCACGGTGTCATGGAAGATCACGTACGGCGGCACCGACTGCGCCTTCGCTTCGCGCGCCCGCCACGCGCGGAGCGCATCGAACAGCGTCTGCTCGTCCGCCGTGAGCACGCTTTCCTGGGCCGGTGCTGAACCGGCCAGCGAAACCCGGCGCGCCACCGGCGGGTCGGCGCGGACGCGGAACTCGCCTTCCCCACGGAGCAGCGGGCGCGCCTTATCGGTGACGAGATAGAGGCCGCCGTGTCCCTCGGTGTCCACATCCAGCGCGCCGATGGCGATCAGTTGGCGCAGCACGGCGCGCCAGAACGCGACCGAGCGATCGGCGCCGGCGCCGAAAACGCCCAGCCGGTCATGGCCGTGGCGCAGCACCACCTCGGTCTTTTCCCCACGCAGCACGGCGATGATGTGAATGCCGCCGAAGATCTGCCCGGTGCGGTGGACCGCCGAGAGCGCCTTCTGCGCCTCCACCGACGCGGCGAGGGTCTCGGGCGGAGCGTCGCAGGTGTCGCAATGTCCGCACTTCCCGTCCAGCGTCTCGTTGAAGCAGCCGAGCAAGGTGCGGGTGCGGCAATCGACCGTCTCGGCGAGCCCGACCATCTCCTCGATCTTGGCGCGCATGACTCGCTTCTGCGCGTCCGGCACGGACGATTGCAGAACCCGGTGGCGCGCCGTCGCGATCTCCTGGCCACCGTACAGCAGCAGCGTCTCGGCGGGTTCCCCGTCGCGCCCGGCGCGACCGATCTGCTGATAGAAGGCCTCGGGACTGTCGGGCATGTCGAGATGGGCGACGAAGCGCACGTCGGGGCGGTCGATGCCCATGCCGAAGGCGATCGTCGCGACGATGACGATCGGCTCGCCGGAGCGGAAACGCTCCAGCGCGGCGCGCTTGCGTTCCGGCTCCAGCCCGGCATGGAAGGCGATCGCGGGCGCGCCGCGCGCGGCGAGTGCTGCCGCCATGCGCTCGGTCTTCTTGCGGGTGCCGCAATAGACGATGCCGCATTCGCCCTGGTGACGCGCGAGGAACGCCTGGAGTTGGGCGGTTTCGCTTGCCTTCGCCTGCGCCGAGATATGCAGATTGGGGCGATGGAAACTGGCGACGAAGACCGCCGCGTCGTCCATCCGCAGCGCGTGCAGGATGTCGGGCCGCGTGCGCCGATCCGCCGTCGCCGTCAGCGCGATGCGCGGGATACCGGGGAAGTGGTCGGCGAGGCTCGCGAGCGCGCGATACTCCGGGCGGAACTCGTGGCCCCATTGCGACACGCAATGCGCCTCATCGATCGCGAACAGCGCGAGCGGGATGCGCGAGAGGCGGTCGAGCGTGCCGTTGCTGAGCAGACGCTCGGGCGAGACATACAACAGATCGAGCGCGCCTCGCGCGAGATCGCGCGCGACCTCGCGCGCCTCGTTCGGATCAAGCTCGGAGTGGAGCGCGCCGGCGGCGACTCCCACCTGGCGAAGTGCGGCGACCTGATCGTCCATCAGCGCGATCAGCGGCGACACGACAATCGCCGTGCCCGCCCGGCACAGCGCCGGCACCTGATAGCACAGGCTCTTCCCGCCGCCGGTCGGCATCAGCACCAACGCGTCCCCACCGGCCACCACATGGCGCACGACGGCTTCCTGCGAGCCGCGAAACGCGGGGAAGCCGAAGACGCCGCGGAGAATGTCGGTGGGGTCGGTACGAGGGATGTGATTCATGCGTCGCGAGTCGCCAAACTGCGATGACGTGCCCAGGATCATCCGGCCGCGTCAACGGGCGGTTAAGCAGTAGAAGCGACGCACTCCGTGCGCATCCCCCTCCCCTTGCGGGAGGGGTTAGGGGAGGGGTCGCGCAAAGAACCAGCCCGCGACTACCCCTTTCGGGCGATGATCTTGTCCTTGATCCCGTCGTACACACTCTTCGTAAGAACGTGGCGCGAGAGCAGATCGTCCTTCCCGCTATAGGGCCGGTTCTTGATGATCGCCTTCGCCCGCGACTCGCCAATTCCAGGCAGCGCGTCAAGATCGCTCGCCGAGGCGGAGTTGATGTCGACCAGCTTGCTCTGGGCGGTCCCCTGGGCAGTCCCCATCGCCGCCGGCGGGGCGGTCGGGCCATGGGCGGCCGGGGCCTGCGCGAAGACGGGCATTGCGAATGTCATCGCAAGCGCGGCAAGGCTGATCTTTTTCATCGCGACTCTCCTCCGTGTGCTCTTTCGCCTGCATCGCAACCATAACGCCGTCCCGTCAAGCCTGACATGGCGAACAGGCTAGATCGTGAACACCGCGACGCTCTCCACCCGCGCCGACCACAGGAACTGATCGACCACCGTGACGCAATCCGCCCGGTAGCCAGCGGCGGCCAGCACGCGGGCGTCGCGCGCCAGGGCAGCAGGGTTGCAGCTGA
>JBDTFI010000392.1:0-3205 GCA_039938035.1 Acetobacteraceae bacterium
GTGGTCGGCGCGGGCTTCGGCGGTCTGCAAGCGGCGACGGCGCTTGCGCGAATGCCGGACGTGGAGCTGTCCGTCGTCGATCAGCACAACCATCATTTGTTCCAACCCTTGCTGTACCAGGTCGCGACAGCGGCGCTGTCGGTGGAGGACATCGCCTCGCCGATCCGCGGCATCATCACGACCGCGGCGCGGCCGCGGGTGCTGATGGACCGGGTGACCGGGATCGACGCGGCCGGCCATCGCGTGCTCTGCGAGGATCGTTCGTTCCCGTATGACCTCCTGATCGTCGCGACCGGCTCACGCCCCAGCTATTTCGGCAACGATGAGTGGCGCCGGGAAGCGCCCGGGTTGAAGACGCTCGATGATGCGCTCGCGCTTCGTCACCGCATCCTGAGCACGTTCGAGAAGGCTGTTGTCGCGGTCGACGATCCCGCCGAGCGGGAACGCCTGCTGACCTTCGTGCTGGTGGGTGCCGGCCCGACAGGGGTCGAAATGGCCGGCGCGATCGCCGAACTCGCCCAAGATATGGTGCGGCGCGATTTTCATAGCCGCGATCGGATGCGCGCGCGGATCGTCCTGATCGAGGCCGCCCCGAAGGTCCTGCCGGATTTCCCGTCCGATTTGTCGCGCTCCGCCGCCGAGGCGCTGGCCGGGATGGGTGTCGAGGTCCGTCCCGACACCCGCGTGACCGCGATCGCGGACGGCATGATCCACTGCACGTTCCAGGGGCACGACGAGGTGATCGCCGCCGAGACCATCATCTGGATGGCCGGCGTCGCGGCGACGCCCGTCGCGGCATGGCTCGGGATCGAGCCGGACCGGGCGGGCCGCGTCGCGGTCGGCCCGGATCTGCGGGTTCCCGGCCAGCCCGACATTTACGTTATCGGCGACGCCGCGCTGGTGACGGACGGGCGCGGAAAGCGGCTGCCAGGCGTCGCGCCGGTGGCGAAGCAGCAGGGAGGCTACGTCGCGCGCGCCATCGCGCGCCGTCTGCGCGGGCGCGCCGAGCCGCCTCCGTTCAGCTATCGTGACTACGGGACGCTTGCCACGATCGGGCGCAACAAGGCGGTCGCCGAGTTTGGCTCGGTGCATCTGACCGGTTTCGTCGCCTGGGTGACGTGGGCCGTCGCGCACATCTTCTTCCTGATCGGGTTCCGCAATCGCTTGCTGGTCAGCGCGAAGTGGGCGTTCTCGTACGTAACGCGCGAACGCGGCGCGCGCGTGATAACCTAGCCCCCCATCAAGGAGATCAGCCGTGTCCGACCCCGCCACGATCCAGCCGCCGACGTCGACCGCGCCCAGGCGGCCCATCCAGAAGGTGCTTGTCGGCCAGAAGGCGATCGTCACCGGCGCCAACTCCGGCATCGGCGAGGCGGTCGCGATCGCGCTTGGGCAGGCCGGGGCGGACGTGGTGGTGAACTACGTCGTCGGCGACGATCAGGCCGAGAAGGTCGTCCAGACAATTCGCGCCAGCGGCAGCAAGGCGTTTGCGCACAAGGCGGACGTCTCGAAGGAGGACGAGGTCGCCGAGATGTTCCGCCACATGATCGCGGAGTTCGGCACCGTCGATGTCCTCGTCAACAACGCCGGCCTGCAGCGCGACTCCGCTTTCCGCGACATGACGATGGCCGAGTGGAACACCGTCATCGGCATCAATCTGGGCGGGCAGTTCCTGTGCGCGCGCGAGGCGGTGCGCGAGTTCCTCCGCCGCGGCGTGGTTCCGGCCGTGTCGTGCGCGGCCGGCAAGATCGTCTGCATGAGTTCCGTGCATCAGAAAATCCCCTGGGCGGGCCACGCGAACTACGCCTCCTCCAAGGGCGGGATCATGATGCTGATGGAGAGCATCGCCAAGGAGTTCGCGCCGCACCATGTGCGCGTGAACGCCATCGCGCCGGGCGCCATCCGCACGCCGATCAACACCGGCGCGTGGCAGACCAAGGAGGCGTACGACAGTCTGATGAAGCTGGTGCCGTACCGGCGCATCGGTGAGCCGGAGGACATCGCCCGCGCCGCGGTGTGGCTGGCGTCCGATGATTCCGATTATGTCGTCGGCGCCACGCTGTTCGTCGATGGCGGGATGACGTTGTTCCCGGGGTTCGCGACCGGGGGGTGAGGCGGATTTTGCGGGAAGGACACGGAGCGGATTTTCCCTCGCATTTGCCCAGGCCCGTCTTGATAATGGATCCTCATGCCGAGTCGGGGTGTCGTTGCCACCGAGGGATGCTTGGTGCGCTCCGAAGCAGGCGTCGTTATCGACTTGGCTACCGCCTCGGACGCGCCGCTTCATCGCAGGGTTCCAATGAACCTACAACCTGGCGTTCCGCTTCTCCTGGCGTCGGGCGCCGGGAACGTGGCGGCGCTCTCGTCGCCAAATGCGATTGCCCTCCCGGCCCCTATCAGATGCGTGAGTAACCCTCTATTCTAGAGACATGCCATCTCGAAAAAGGATGCCCGCCGTGCGCGAGTTTTGTCTTGTCGGCTTGATCGCGGTGCTGAGCAGCGGGTCCGCTCTCGCCCAGCCTGGGACCGGTTCGAGCGCCACGGGTCAGACCCGGCACTCGTACGAGCGTCCAGTGGACCACGGCCCTTTTACCCCTGAGGCGAACCGCGCCTACCAGGGCGGGGGAATGGTCCTGCAAGGCGCGCCCGGCGCGCCGGCCCCGACGCCCGAGCCCACGCCTCCCGGACAGATACCGCGCAACATGGTCCCGCCGCGATAATGTCGGTCAGGCCTTCTGGGCGGCGGCGAGTTCCTCGTCCTTGGCGCGTGCCCGCGCGACCGCTGGGCGCTCGCTGATGCGGCGCGCGTAGTCGACGAACACCGGACGCTCTGGCACGAGCTTGAACGCCAGCGTCCAGCCGAGCGCGGTGCCCCACAGGATGTCGGCGGCGGACACGCGCTCGCCCAGCAGATACGGGCCCTTGGCGAGTGCCCCGGCGAGCGTGTCGATCACCGCGTCGTACTCGCCGTAAGCGCTCATCGCGCGCTTGCCAGGGTCGTGGCCGCGCGCCTTGTCGATCAGGGCGGGCTCGAAGGACGCGGCGTAGAAGGCCATCCAGCGTAGGTATGGCCCGCGCAACGGGTCGCCGAGCGGCGGGGCGAGGCCAGAAGCCGGGAACCGATCGGCGAGGTAGAGAAAGATCGCCACCTGCTCGGTGACGATCGCATCGCCGTCGCGCAACGCGGGCACCTTGCCCATCGGAT
>JBDTFI010000393.1:0-2918 GCA_039938035.1 Acetobacteraceae bacterium
CCCGGGCGGCCCGACCTCATTCTTGCCTCCTCGCCGTCGCCCGTATAGGTGCGAGGGGCCCGCATGAGGAGAGGCCGCCATGAGGAACCAGCAGCATCCGGAGACGCTCGCGCTGCACGCCGGCTGGCGGCGCGACGAGGCGACCCATGCGGTCGCGGTGCCGATCTATCAGACCACGGCGTTCCAGTTCGACAGCGCCGAGAACGCGGCGAATTTGTTCGGGCTGAAGGAACTCGGCAACATCTACAGCCGCATCATGAACCCGACCAACGACGTCTTCGAGAAGCGCATCGCCGCGATCGAGGGCGGGGTGGCCGCGTTGGCGTTCGCCTCGGGCCAGGCGGCGTCGCTGATGAGCGTGCTGAACGTGGCGCGCGCCGGCGACAACGTCGTCTCCTCGACCGATCTCTATGGTGGTACCTGGAACTTGTTCGCCAACACGATGAAGGACATGGGGGTCGAGACGCGCTTCGTCGATCCGGCCGACCCGGAAGGGTTCGCCCGCGCGACCGATGACCGGACCCGCGCCTACTATGCCGAGACGCTGCCGAACCCGAAGCTGATCCCGTTTCCGATCGCCGAGGTCGCCGCGATCGGGCGGAAATTCGGCGTTCCCCTCATCATGGACAACACGGCGGCCCCCATGATCGTGCGCCCGTTCGATCACGGGGCGGCGGTGGTCATGCATTCGGCGACCAAGTGGATCGGCGGGCACGGCACCTCGATCGGCGGCGTCGTCATCGACGGCGGTAATTTCGATTGGGGCGCCCACAAGGACCGTCAGCCGGCGCTGAACACGCCCGACCCCAGCTATCACGGCGCGGTCTGGGCGGAGGCGGCGAAGCCGCTCGGGCCGATCGCTTACATCCTGAAGATGCGGGTCACCATGTTGCGCGACGTGGGCGCGGCGATGAGCCCGTTCAACGCGTGGCTGTTCATCCAGGGGATGGAGACCATGGCGCTGCGGATGCGCGAGCATTCGCGCAATGCGCGCGCCGTCGCCGATTTCCTTTCCGAGCGCCGCGACGTGACCAAGGTGATCCATCCGGCCTATCACACGGGCGAGGCGGCGGAGCGGTCGGCGAAATACATGCCCCGCGAGCAGGGCGGACTGGTCGGCTTCGAACTGGCCGGCGGGGCGAAGGCGGGCGCGCGCTTCATCGACGCGCTGAAGCTGTTTTATCACGTCGCCAATATCGGCGATTCCCGGAGCCTCGCGATCCACCCGGCGAGCACGACCCATTCGCAACTATCGGAAGACGAGCAGGCCGCTTCCGGCGTCACCCCGGGCTATGTCCGCCTGTCGATCGGGATCGAGCATATCGACGATATTCTCGCCGATCTGACGCAGGCGCTGGACGCGGCACGGTAGCGGGTTTTGTACATAACGCGCCATCCGGATGGATGGTCTTGTACAAGATTCCCGTGTGCGGCTGCGAAAAACGTACAAGATTCGCCGGGGCGGACGGGGGTTTTGTACAAGATTCGCGGCCCCGCCGGGCGAAGTTGTACAAGAAAACCGCCTCAGAACACCTGCAATAACTGCGCCTTCAGATACGCGGTCTCCGGCAGCTGCGGATGCACCGGATGATCGGGGCCGGCGCCGGTGGCGGCCAGGATGCGCGCCTCCCGCCGGGCGCGGGCGAGGCCCAGGGCGATCTGTCCCGTCCAGGCGTCGAGCGGCGCGTGATGGCTGCACGAGGCGGTGAACAGGAACCCGCCCGGCGCGACGACCCTGGCGGCGAGCCGGGCGAGGCGGCCATAGGCCCGCAGGCCGGCCGGGGCGTCCTTGCGCGACTTCGCGAAGGCGGGCGGGTCGCAGATCACGATGTCGAAGCGCTCGCCGGCCTCGGCGAGCGCCGCCAACGCCTCGAAGGCATCCTCCCGGCGGGTCGAGACGCGGGCCATCCCGTTGAACGTGGCCGCTTCCATCGCACGCTCCAGCGCCGGGGCGCTTGAGTCGACCAGCGTGACCGAAGCCGCTCCGGCGGCGGCGCAGCGCAGGCCGAAGCCGCCCGTATGGGCGAACACGTCAAGCACGCGCGCGCCGGACGCCAGGGCGGCGACCCGATCGCGGTTCTCGCGCTGATCGAAGAACCAGCCGGTCTTCTGCCCGCCCAGCGGATCGACCGGGAACCGCACGCCGCCCTCGACCACGACCGCTTCAGCGGAGGCGCCGTGCAACAGCGCGACCTCTTCGGGGAGCCCCTCGTGGCGGCGCGCGCCGCTGTCGTTGCGCGCGATCACGGCGCGCAGCGGCAGCAGGTCGAGCAGCGCGGCGAGGATGAGCGGCGTCAGGCGGTCCATCCCGGCGGCGTTCGCCTGCACCACGGCGACGTCGTCGTAGCGGTCGACGATCAGGCCGGGCAGCCGGTCCGCCTCGGCGTGAACGAGGCGATGGAACGCGGAGTCGCAGACCCGCGAGCGCAGCGCCGCCGCCTCGGCGAGACGGGCGAGGACCCAGGCGGCATCGATCGCCGCGTTGGGATCGCGGTCGAGCATCCGCGCGGCGATCAGGCTGTGCGGGTTGAACATCGCGACCCCGAGTCCAGTCCCGTGCTCGCTTTCCAGCGCCACCAGGCCGCCCGGCTCCATGCGCCGGTATTCAGGCTTCATCGCGATCTCGTTGCTGAACACCCAGGGCGCCCCGCCGCGCAGGCGCCGCCCCTGGCCAGGGGCCAAGCGGATCGTCGGCCGGGCTTCGGTCAAGCCGCCGCCTGAGCGGCCGTGCGCAGAATGGCGGTCAGGGCGGCGACGAGGCGATCCATCATGGCGTCGGTGTGGAGCGGTCCAGGGGTGAAGCGCAGCCGTTCGGAGCCGCGCGGAACGGTCGGGTAGTTGATCGGGGTCGCATACATCCCGAACTCCTCGAGCAGCCGGCGGCTGACCTCGAAGCAGCGTGCCGCCTCCCCGACATG
>JBDTFI010000394.1:0-3986 GCA_039938035.1 Acetobacteraceae bacterium
CGCTGCGGCCGGAGTTCGTGGTCTGCGACGAGGCGGTTTCGGCGCTCGACGTCTCGGTGCAGTCGCAGATCATCAACCTGATGCAGGATTTGCAGCAGCAATTCGGGCTGACCTACCTGTTCATCTCGCACAATCTCGCGGTGACCCGTCACATATCCGACCGCATCGCCGTGATGTATCTCGGCCGCATCGTGGAACTGGCGGAAACCGAGGCACTGTTCGCGCGCCCGGCGCACCCGTACACGCGGGCGCTGCTGTCGTCGGTGCCGGTGGCGCATCCCGACGCACCGCGCCAGCGCGACGTGCTGCGTGGCGACGTGCCCAGCCCGTCCGCGGTGCCGAACGGCTGCCGGTTCGCCCCGCGCTGCCGGTTCGCCGAAGCGCGCTGTCGCGAACTGGATCCGCCACTGGTCAGGCTGGCCGACGGAAGGCAGGTCGCCTGCCTGCGGGCAAGTGACGAATCGTTGCCGCCATCCGCGCCACCCATTCGGCCAAATCTTGTGAGACCCCAGGGTTAAGCTTATCGAGGTCTGGTCCATCTGGAGGACGGGGAACGGTCGATGGTTGAGATCAGGCGCATGGGGTCGCGGATCGGCGTCGAAATCAGCGGTATTGACGTGAAGGCATTGGATGACGCGAGCTTCGCGCCGCTCTATCAGGCTTGGCTCGATTACAATGTCCTGGCGGTGCGGGATCAGGAGCTGACAATCCCGGAGTTCCTGCGCTATAGCCGCCGCTTCGGCGTTATCGAGCCGCATTCGTCCAAGAGTACTCGCCATCCCGACTGCCCAGATGTCACGATGCTTGGCATCAATAAATTTACAACGGATGGCAAGCTGAACGATGCCGTCTACCGTCGGGGCGCGGAGGGCTGGCACACGGACGGCGCCTATGATGCCGTGCCGTTCAAGGCGACCCAACTCCATGGGATTGCCATTCCGAGCAAAGGCGGCGACACGCTGTTCGCCAGTGGTTACGCGGCCTATGACGCGCTTTCGGAACGCCTGAAGCAGCGCCTGGACGGCGTGCGGGGCGCGTTCACTTACGGAGGTCGGAAGAAGACGCAAGCGTTGCTGAACCCCGAAGATCGAAACGTGCCGCCAGCCTACCATCCCATCGTCCGCGTGCATCCTGAGACGGGGCGCAAATCACTCTATTTCGATCCAGGTAAGATCCTGTTCTTTGACGGGGCGGCGGAACATGAGAACGACGATCTGATCGGCGAATTGACTGCCGCCATGATTCAGCCGCACGCCGAATATCACCACAAATGGCGGGTCGGCGACATCGTCATCTGGGACAACCGATGCTCCTATCACAAGGCCGCCGGCGACTATCCGCCGGAAGAGGACCGGATTCATTGGCGCGTGTCGATCAAGGAACACGCATCCACGGGGCTTAAGAGCCTCACGGATAGCCGTTCGGATACCAAATGAACATCAGCGAACAGACACGCCTTCCCGCACCGCTCTCCGAGGTCTGGCCGTTGCTCAGCGATCCCGCGCTCGTCGCCTCCTGCATTCCGGGCGCGCAGTTGGCGCCGGATCAGGGCGACGGGATGTGGCGCGGTTCCATCCGTGTCCGCTTCGGCCCGACCGTGGCGACCTTTCGCGGCGAGGCGACGCTCGACTACGATCACGCAGCACACCGCTGCAGCATCCAGGGCCGCGGCATCGACCAGCGCGGCGCCTCCCGCGGTCTGTCGTCCGGCGTGATCGTCGCCACCGCGGAGGACGACGAGACGCTGCTGACGGTGGACGGCAGCTTCACCGTCACCGGGCCGCTCGAGAATTTCGCCAATGCCGGCGGCGTTCACGTGGCCCGCGCACTATTGGCCGAGTTCACTGCCAACATGGCAAATCTCGTCGCCGAGCGGCATGGCGCCGTCCCGCCACGCGCCGACGACGCAGCGCCGCCCGCCTTGCGACCGGTCCCCCTTGAGGTCGCATCCGCCACGCGATCGGCCGCCCCGCTTCGCGAGCCGGCGCGGGAACTCAATGCCATCGGTCTGCTGTGGCGCATCCTCACCTCATGGCTGCAAGCCTTGTTTCGCGGAAGGACTCATTGACGATGTCTCAGCTCACGGTCACCGACATGCTCGCCCAGGCGTTCGCCGCCGAAGGGTGCGAAGTGCTGTTCACCCTGATGGGCGACGCCAACATGTACTGGTCGGAGGCGATGTCGCGGTTGCCCGGCGTGCAGCTCGTCCATGCCCGCCACGAGCATTGCGCGGTGGCGATGGCGGAGGGCTACGCCCGGGCTACTGGCAAGGTGGGTGTGGCCTCCACCACCTGCGGCCCCGGCTTCACGCAGATCATGACCGGGCTGACGATCGCCGCGCGCGGCAGCGTGCCGGTGGTGGTGTTCGCCGGCGACTCGCCCATGGCAGCGCCATGGTACCTCCAGCAGATCGACATGGCGCCGCTCGCGCTCGCCACCGGCGCCCACTACATCCCCGTCCGCTCGATCGACCGCGTGCTGGACAATGTGCGCGAGGCGTTCCAGATCGCCGCGCTTGAGCATCAGCCGGTGGTGCTCAGCGTGCCGATGGATCTGCAGAAGCAGCCCTATCCCTTCATGGCCGACTACACCCCTTCGGCCGATCTGCTGCCCACGCCGCAACGGCCGCTGCCCGATCCCGAGCTGGTCGACCGCCTCGTCGACATGATCGCCGAGGCGGAGAAACCCATCATCATTGCCGGCCGTGGTGCCAAGTGGTCCGGCGCGCGCGCGGCCATCGAGAAGCTGGCCGAGGCCACGGGCGCGCTGCTGGCGACGTCGTTGCAAGCGAAGGGATTGTTCGAGGGCAACCCGTTCGCGATGGACATAGCCGGCGCCTTCGCCAGCGACTTCGCGCGCGAACGCTTCGCGGAATCCGACCTGGTGATCGGCTTCGGCGTCAGCCTCGGCGCCTATACCACCGAAAGCGGATACCTCTACCCCGGCGCCCGCACCGTGCAGGTGGACATCAATCCGCGCGGCCTGTGGCAGGGGTTGCGTACCGCCGACATGCACATCCGCGCCGACGCCCGAGCCGCCGCGGACGCCATCACCGCCCGGCTGCGCCAGGACGGCATTAGCCGCACTGGCTTCCGCGATGCCGACATGGCCGCGCGGATCGCCGCCGACGAGCCGGACCGCAAGGTGTTCGAGATCGAGCCGGGCACGGTCGACCCGCGCAAGGCGATCCTGGAACTGGACGGCATCGTGCCCAAGGACTGGGATGTGGTGATCGGCGGTGGCCATTATTTCGGCATCGCGCTCACCCATCTGCGCGGCCGACCGCCCGAGAAATACCACGTGGTCACCGATTTCGGCGCTATCGGCAACGGGCTGCCGGCGGCCATCGGCGTCGCCGTGGCGCGCAACAACGGCAAGGTGCTGCTGATCGAGGGTGACGGCAGCCTGCTGATGCACATCCAGGAACTGGAGACGGTACGCCGCCAGGGCATTCGGCTGCTGATGGCGATCATCAACGACGGTGGCTACGGCGCGGAGAGCCACAAGTTCCGCGCCCACGGCCTTGACCCGCGCACGGTGATCCACGGCCGCGGCGACCTCGCCGGCGTTGCCAACGGCTTCGGCGTGCGCGGCGCCACGGTGAACCAGCTCGGTCGCTTTCAGGGTCTGTTCCTGGAGCATCAGGCCGCCAACAGCGCCGGGCTGTGGGACGTCCATACCGACGACAAAGTCGTCTCGCGGCCCTATCGCCGCGTCCACTACGGCGAGGCATAGGCGGCATTGGAGCGTCTCTCAGGCGGCCGCCTCGCCTGCCCGAGAGATGGCTAGGTGTACGGTCCCGGGATGAACTGGTGCGGGTCGAGCTTGAAGATTGAGGGGTCCTTCGTCCACGCGTCGCAGATGGCCTGATAGGGCGTGCGCCATCGAAGGGCCTTGAGGTGCTTGGCGAAGTTGTAGGTGCTGGCGAATGCCAGGACATGAGCCTTGAGGCTTTCGAGATCGTCGTAGTGGAACGCCTTGACGGT
>JBDTFI010000395.1:0-3635 GCA_039938035.1 Acetobacteraceae bacterium
CTCGGGCGGCGCGGGCGAGCCCGGCCGCGCCGCGATGTTCGTTCGCCCTGATCTCCGCCCGCCCGCCGAGCGAGGCGACGCCGCGCGCTTCGAGCATGTCGGCGCGCTCCATCGCGCGGGTGTTCCACGCCGCCCGCGCCGCCTCGTTGCGAAACCCCGGCCCGGTGTCGAACAGCATCAGCGCCCGCGTCATCGCCGGATGATGGAGATGAAACGCCATCGACATCACGCCGCCCAACGACAAGCCGCCGATCACCGCGCGCGTCTCGGCGCACGCGCGCAGGATCGCCTCCATGTCGGCGACGGTGTGCGCCTCGGTGTACAGCGCCTGGTCGTCGGGACTGTCGCTTTGGCCGTGTCCACGCATGTCCCAGGTGATCACGCGCCAGCGGTCGCGCAGCGCCGCCACCTGCCCGTCCCACATCCGGCACGTCGCGCTGTAGCCGTGGCTCAGCAGCACTGCTGGGCCGTTTCCGTGAACCTCGTAGTGGATGGCCACCCCGTCGCGTTCCAGCCGCGCCATCGTCCCCTCCCCGTCGCGCCATTGTGGCCGCCGATGCTCGCCGATAGGCTGCCCGACAATCCGATGGCGCGAAAGGGGAAGCCTGATGCCCGATAGTTTCGAGTTCATTGACGTCAGCCTGAAGGGCATGGTCGCGGAGGTGGAGGTGCGCCGCCCGCCCAATAACCATGTCAGCGTGCCGATGATCGCGGAGCTATCGAGCGCGCTCGAACGCCTCGACGCCGATCCCGGCTGCCGCGTCGTCGTGCTGTGCGCGGCGGGCAAGCATTTCTGCGCGGGCGCCGACCTCGCCGGGCGCGGACCTGACGGACGCGACCCGACCGAATCGGGCGGGCGGCACCTCTATAAGGAGGCGATCCGACTCTGGAGCACCAGGAAGCCGATCGTCGCCGCCGTGCAGGGCGCGGCCGTCGGCGCCGGCCTCGGCCTCGCGGTCGCGGCGGATTTCCGCGTGTCCTGTGCCGAGGCGCGGTTTTCCGCCAATTTCACCCGCCTCGGCTTCCATCCGGGCTTCGGTCTGACCGCGACCCTGCCGCGCCTGATCGGTGTCCAGCACGCGGCGTTCATGATGTACACCGCGCGCCGCTTTACCGGCGAGGAGGCCAAGGCGATGGGCCTCGTCGATCAGCTCGTCCCGCAGGATCAGCTGCGCGAGGCCGCGCACAGGCTCGCCCGTGAGATCGCCGAATCGGCGCCGCTCGCGGTCGTGTCGTTCCGCGAAACCCTGCGCCGCGGCCTCGCCGACGCCGTGCAGGCGGCGACCGAGCGCGAATACCAGGAGCAGACCTGGCTGCGCCGGACCGAGGACTACAAGGAAGGCGTCCGCGCGATGGCCGATCGGCGCACGCCCGAGTTCAAAGGATCCTGAGATGGGCAAGCTCGACGGCAAGGTCGCGGTCGTCACCGGCGCCAGTCGCGGCATCGGCCAGGCGATCGCCGAATTGTTCGCCTCCGAGGGCGCCCGCGTGGTCTGCGCGGCGCGCACGCTCAACGAAGGCGAGCACCGGATGCTGGAAGGCTCGCTGTCGCGCACGGTCGAAAACATCCGCAAGGCGGGTGGGCAAGCGCTCGCGGTTACGGCGGACGTCTCCAGCGAGCCGTCCTGCCATCAGCTGATCGAGACGGCGCGCACCGCCTACGGGCCGATCGACATTCTGGTGAACGACGCGGCGCTGAACTACTACGCCCCGATCGCCGACTACGCGACCAACCGTTGGGTGCGCTGCTTCGCGGTCAACGTGCATGGTCCGTTCATGCTGGCGAAGGAGGTGCTGACCGACATGATCCCACGCCGGAGCGGCGCGATCGTGAACATCAGTTCGGGTGCGGCTATCGGCCCGGGGCGCGGGCCGTACGAGAACCTCTCGGTCGGCGGCGGTACGATGTACGGCGCGACCAAGGCGGCGCTGGAGCGGTTCACCCAGGGGCTCGCGCAGGAGGTCGCGCAATATGGCGGGATCACCGTCGCCGCTGTCTCGCCATCACGCGTCGTGCCGACCCCGGGCACGGTACATCACAAATTGGTCACCGGCATGGACGACCCGAAGGGCGAGCCGCCGTCCCTGATGGCGCGCGCGGCCCTGCTGCTGGCGAGCGAGCCGGCCGCGAAGGTCAACGGACGGGTGACGTATAGCCAGCAGATCCTGGGCGAGTACGGCCTGATCGAGAACCCGCACGGGCGCGGGGTCGAGATAGCGGGATCAGGGTATTCGCAGGTGTAGTGACCTACTCGGTCTTCGGACCCTTGATCACGATCTTGTCGAACTCGATCACGCGGGCGCTGTTGTTGCGCAGAACGAACTCCGCGCCGGCGCGAGTGGCGCGAGCGAAATAGGGCTTCCCTGGCACGCCCGTCAGCGCAACTTCCCGCGCCACTTTGTCGTTGCGCATGAAGCGGCGGGTGCAGCTGTACTCGGTGACCGGAAGGATGACGTAATCGAATCCGCGTCCCTGCTGGGGAATCTCAGCTCCCGGCTGCATCGTCGTCCGGGTCACCTTGACCTTCGCGTTGTTCAGCAACGTTTCGACCTGCACGCCTTCCACGGCGCCGCGTTTGCGCGGGGCGGCCTTCTTGGCGCCTCCCCCGGCGGAGGGCGCGGTGGGTCTGCGGGGCGGTCTTGCCATGGCGTCTTCTCCCTGCGAACAGTCCGCTCGCCGTGCGTGGTCAGCATCGGTCGGGCATACTAAACTTAATTCGGAACGCCGCGCGAAGGGAATAGCATCTGCCCAGACCATTTCCACTCCGATGTCTCACCTGTGGAGATGCCATTCTCGATGACGGCGAGCAGGCGGAACCCGGGGTCGCGTTCTGCCGCTGCGCTGTTCCGCGGCCGCCTCGCGGCGACGACCCCGGCGAACGCAAGCTGCTCACCGTGCTGTTCGCGGACGTGCGCGGCTCGTTGTCGCTGATCAGCGGGCGTGATCCGGAGCAGGCGGACGAGATCCTCAGAGGCGCGACCGGGCTGATGCTGGACGCGGTTGCCCGCCACTCCGGCACGGTCGCGCGCGTCATGGGCGACGGTATCATGGCGCTGTTCGGCGCCCCGCGGGCCAACGAACACCACGCCGCCCGCGCCTGCATGGCGGCGCTCGAGATGCGCCGCACCGTGACGGAGGGACGCCACGCCGTGCTGGACGCACTGGAGGCGCGGATCAGCGTGCGGATCGGGCTGAATTCCGGCGAGGCGGTCGTCAGGGGGATCACGTCCGCCACCTTCACCGGCTACGAGGCCAACGGCGAGGTGGTGCATGTCGCCGCGCGCGTGGAGCAGATGGCGCAGGAGAACGCGATCCTGCTGACCCTGGAGACCGCCCGCCTCGCCTCACCCTATTTCGATCTGCATTCGCTCGGAGAGCGCGATGTGAAGGGGCTCGACAAACCGATCGCGGTGTTCGAGCTGGCCGGCGAACGGTCGCGCGCGGGCCGCCCGCCCTGGTTCGCGAGCGGTGATTTCGTCAGCCGGGAGCGGGAAGCGGCCAATATCGCTGCGGCCCGCGAAGCGGTGGAACGCGGACAGGGCGGCGTCGTGGTGATCCGCGGCGAGGCGGGTCTCGGCAAGTCCCGCCTGGTCGCCGAGACGATCCTGCGCCGGCCGGGCGGCAGTCTCGTCGC
>JBDTFI010000396.1:0-2860 GCA_039938035.1 Acetobacteraceae bacterium
CCGCATCCGCCGCGCCAACCCGGCATTGCAATCGCATCTGGGGGTGCGCTTCTACAACGCGTTCAACGACCAAGTGCTGCTGTTCGGCAAGCGCGCCGGGCGAGCTATGGTGCTGGTTGCGGTGAGCTTCGATCCCCACCACGCGCAGGAGGCGACGATCGAGGTGCCGGTGTGGGAGTGGGGGTTGCCCGATGACGGCGTGGTCGCGGTGGATGACCTGATGCGGGAGACGCGCTTCATCTGGCGCGGCAAGACGCAGCGCATCCGCCTCGATCCCGCCGACCTGCCATTCGCCATCTGGCGCGTGACGCCGGCATGAACGCGCCCATTACGCGCCCGCTGCCAGCGGTGGAGACGGCGGAGGCGGCTGATCACGCGTGGTACAAGGACGCGATCATCTACCAGCTGCACGTGAAGTCTTTCTTCGACGCCAACAACGACGGCGTCGGCGATTTCGCCGGGCTGATCGCCAAGCTCGACTACATCGCCGGTCTGGGGGTGACGGCCGTGTGGCTGCTGCCGTTCTATCCGTCGCCGCGGCTCGATGACGGATACGACATCAGCGACTTCCGCGGCGTGCATGTCGACTACGGCAAGCTTTCGGACGTGCGTCGCTTCATCCACGCGGCGCATGAGAAGGGGTTGCGCGTCATCACCGAACTGGTGGTGAACCACACCTCCGACCAGCATCCTTGGTTCCAGCGGGCACGCCGCGCCAAGCCGGGTTCGGCGCATCGCGAATTCTACGTCTGGTCCGACACCGATCAGAAATATGCCGGGACGCGCATCATCTTCCTCGATACCGAAAAGTCGAACTGGACCTGGGACGCCGAGGCGGGCGCCTATTACTGGCATCGCTTCTACGCACACCAACCGGACCTGAACTATGAACATCCGCGCGTGCTGCACGCGGTGCTGTCAGTGATGCGATTCTGGCTCGACCTCGGCATCGACGGGCTGCGCCTCGATGCCGTGCCCTACCTGAGGGAGCGCGAGGGCACCAACAACGAGAACCTGCCGGAGACCCACGAGGTGTTGCGCAAGATCCGCGCCGCCGTCGATGCGAGCTTTCCGGATCGGATGCTGCTCGCCGAGGCGAACCAATGGCCGGAGGACGTGAAGGAGTATTTCGGCGCCGGCGACGAGTGCCACATGGCGTTCCATTTCCCGCTGATGCCGCGCATGTACATGGCGATCGCGCGCGAGGACCGCTTTCCGATCACCGACATCCTGCGCCAGACCCCCGACATCCCCAAGGCATGCCAATGGGCGATCTTTCTGCGCAATCACGACGAGCTGACGCTCGAGATGGTTACCAATTCCGAGCGTGACTATTTGTGGGAGACCTACGCGGCGGACCGGCGCGCCCGCATCAACCTCGGCATCCGCCGCCGGCTGTCGCCGTTGCTGGAGCGCGACCGCAGGCGCGTCGAGTTGATGAACTACCTGCTGTTCTCGATGCCGGGCACGCCGGTGATCTATTACGGCGACGAGATCGGTATGGGAGACAACTTCCACCTCGGCGACCGCGACGGGGTGCGGACGCCGATGCAGTGGTCGCCCGACCGCAACGGCGGCTTCTCGCGCGCCGATCCCGCCTCGCTCGTGCTGCCGCCGATCATGGACCCGATCTACGGCTTCGACGCGGTGAACGTCGAAGCTCAGGACCGCGACCCTCATAGCCTGCTGAACTGGACCCGCCGCGTGCTCGCGGTGCGCGGGCAGCATCGGGCCTTCGGACGCGGTGCCTTCCGGCTGCTGTATCCGAAGAACCGCAAGGTGCTGGCCTATCTGCGCGAGCACGAGGCGGAGACCCTGCTCTGCGTCGCCAATCTGTCGCACACGCCGCAGGCGGTGGAGCTTGACCTGTCGGAATTCGTCGGCCGTACGCCGGTCGAGCTGAACGGCGGCTCGGTGTTTCCTCCCATCGGGCAGCTTTCCTACCTGCTGACTCTGCCGCCTTATGGTTTTTATTGGTTCCTTCTAGCCAGGGAGGCGGAGTGGCCTTCGTGGCACACCCCCGCGCCGGAGCCCATGCCCGAATATCAGACGATCGTCCTTCGCCACTCCCTCGCCGATGCCTTGCGCGCGCAGCGCGTCGTGGTGGAGCGCGACGTTTTGCCCGCGTACCTCGCGGTCCGGCGCTGGTTCGCCGCCAAGGATCAGACGCCGACGGAGGCCCGGCTGATGGCGCTGACCCAGCTTCCCGATGCCGATCGCGAGCTGTTGCTCGCGGAGATCGAGACCGGGGCTGATGGGACCCGCGCCCGCTGGTTGCTGCCGCTGGCCGTCCTGTGGGAGGACGAAGCGAATTCGGCGGCACTGCCAGCGCAACTCGCGCTGGCGCGAGTACGCCGGGTGAGCCAGGTCGGACTGCTGACCGACGGCTTCGCGTTGCCCGATTTCGTGCGCGCGCTGATGCGCGGCTTCGCCGAGGAGGCGCGGGTGCCGGCGGACGACGGGGAGATAAGGTTCGAGCCGACCGAGCGGATGCGCGATATCAGCCTAACGGCCGATGCCGAGATCAATTGGCTTTCGGCCGAGCAGTCCAACAGTTCGCTGATCGTCGGCGACATCGCGATGGTGAAGCTGTTCCGCCGCGTGGTCGCCGGGGCGCACCCCGAAGCGGAGATGAGCCGCTATCTGACCGAGCGCGGTTTCGCATACACGCCGGCCCTCCTGGGCGAGATGGTGCGGGTCGATGCGGACGGGACGCGCCACACGCTGGCGGTAGCGCAGGCATTCGTCCGCAACCAGGGTGACGCCTGGACGTGGATGCTCGATTGGATGATGCGCGTGCTGTCGGAGCTCTCATCGGAGGGCGACGTCTTCGCCGACGGCGAGACGCTCGCCGGCGTGA
>JBDTFI010000397.1:0-5479 GCA_039938035.1 Acetobacteraceae bacterium
GCTGGCCCCGACTGCTGACGCTGGCCGGCGCGTGGGTGCTGGCCGACCTCGCACGCCAGTTCGTCGGCACTGGCTTTCCCTGGAATCTCTGGGGCAGCGTATGGGAGCTTCCGGGGCAACTGGGCGACGTATTGATCCAGCCGGCCTCCTTGGTAGGCGTCCACGGATTGACCCTGGCGACGGTGCTGCTCGCCGGGCTGCCGCTCCTCGGCTGGGGTTTCCGCACCGCCGGCATCGCCCTGCTCACCGCCTGGGTGGCGTTCGGAATCGTCCGCACGGATGCCCCGGCGCCGCCCGCCCCCGGCATCACCGCCGTGCTGGTCCAGGGCGACATCGCCGAGGGACAAAAATGGAGCCAGGCGCTCGCGGCCGGTATCTTTCGCCGCTACCTTGACCTCACGCGCGAAGGTGTCGCCCACGCCGGAGCCGGCAAGAAGGTGGTCATCTGGCCGGAGACGGCGAGCCCCTACCTGATCGGTCAGGACGCCACGGCGCGACACATGGTCGCCCAAGTCGCCGATGGCGCGCCGGCATTGGTCGGCTCGGTACGGTTCGATGCCGGGGGCCGGCCGCGCAACACCCTGTTCGCGCTGACGGCGGACGGCGAGGTGGCCGCCCTTTATGACAAGTGGCATCTGGTTCCGTTCGGCGAATACCAGCCGGGCTGGTTCCCGCTCCCGGTCCAGATCGTGCCCGGCGGCGGGTTCGCCGCCGGGGCGGGGCCGGAGACGATAAAGGTCCCCGGCCTGCCGCCCTTCGCGCCGCTTATCTGCTACGAGGTGATCTTCCCGAGCCAGGTGGTGGACGAGGCAGCGCGTCCTCGCTGGATTGTGAACATCACCAACGACGCCTGGTTCGGCAATTCCGCCGGTCCTCGGCAGCACCTCGCCGCCGCCCGGATGCGCGCGGTGGAAGAGGGGCTGCCTTTGTTGCGCGCGGCCAATACCGGCATCACCGCCGCGTTTAACGCACGGGGGCATGAACTTTCCCGTCTGCACATGAATCGCCCTGGATTCCTCGTCCTCGACCTGCCCGGCGCGCTCGATCGAACGCCGTACTCACGGGTGGGACTGCTTTTGCCGCTGGCTCTGGCAGCCGCTTCGACGGGTGTTGGACTCCTCGCTTCCGCCCGACGGATGAAAACTGTCTCTCCCGGCGAAACGAAGACTCGTTTGTAGCCGCGAGATTGACAATTCATGGTTGCAATTTCACTCTTCACTATATATTAGGGCGGCTGTATAGGCACCAGGACACACATTGCGCGACTCGCGAAGGACCGTCGGATGTTGGACGACATGAGCGGGGACGAACCCAAAGCCCTTCCTGGGCCGCACTCGCCGGAGCGCGAGACGCGACCCAGCCCGATCGACGTCCATGTCGGCTCCCGCGTCCGACTGCGCCGGACGTTGCTCGGCATGTCGCAGGAGCGGCTGGGCGACCAACTCGGCCTGACCTTCCAGCAGGTCCAGAAGTACGAACGCGGCGTGAACCGAGTCGGCGCCTCGCGGCTGTTCGACCTAGCGCGTGTCCTTGACGTGCCGATCAGCTTTTTCTTCGACGATATGCCCGACGGCCTCGCCGGCAGCATGGGCGGCGGTAGCCGCCGGGCACTGGGGATGGCAGACGCCCAGGACACGCTGGGCGACGACACGATGACGCGGCGGGAAACGCTCGAACTGGTGCGTGCCTATTATCGCATCGGCGACCCCAATCAGCGCAAGAAGGTGCTCGACCTCGTCAAGGCGATGGGACCGATGGAGCCATAGGCTCCCGAAGCTGCTTGTTGTCGAAAAGCGGATTCCGCATCCGCCACAACGCACTTCGCAACGCCGCCGCCAGATCCCGCCTCTCCGCCTCTCCAAGGGCACACCCGATCTCCTGGCGGATCGCGTGCGCCGCCAGAAGCAGGCGCGGCACCTGCCCAGGTTCCTCCTCAAGCACGACGTTCAGCCACCCGGCGGGCAGCCGAAGCTCCGTTCGCCGTCCCGCCGCATCGGTGCGGATCACCGCCAGCGTCGCCTCGGTCAGCAGAACCAGTTCCGAATCGCTCGTATGACGTGCGTTCCACCGCAGCAGCGTCACCGCCAGACCGATCTCGACCACGCCGAAGCCCAACACCGGCCACGCCCCGATCAGCCACGCCCGCAGCAGGATCAGCGCCGCGCAGCCGAGGATCAGCCCGATCACGGCGCGCACGCCGCCCGGCGAGAGGCTGCGATGGGGGACGATCGTCGCCTGGAACAGGACCGTGTCCATGAAACCACTCTGCCCCTTGCCGTCCTGGGTCGCAAACGCGACAAGACCGCGATGAGTGCCGCGGCTCGCCCAATGCCCGCCAAGGATGTCCGCCCCTTCATCGAGGCGCTCGCTCGCGCGCGGCCGGACGCCCGCAGTGAGCTCCATTACGCCGATCCGTTCACCCTGCTGATCGCCGTCGTGCTGTCGGCGCAATCAACGGATGTTGGCGTCAACCGCGCCACCGTCGCCCTGTTCGCCGAGGCGCCGAACCCCGCGGCGATCGCCGCCCTCGGCGTCGAGGGCGTCGCGCGCCACATCCGCACCCTGGGGCTGTGGCAGGCCAAGGCGCGCAACGTCGTGGAACTCTCCCGCCTGCTGATCGAGCGCCATCGAGGCGAAGTCCCGCGCGACCGCGACGCGCTGGAGGCATTGCCCGGCGTCGGACGCAAGACCGCCAACGTCGTCCTCAACGTCGCCTTCAACGAGCCGACGATGGCGGTCGATACCCATGTCTTCCGCATCGCCAACCGATCCGGCCTCGCGCCCGGCAAGACCCCGCGGGCGGTGGAAGACGCCCTGCTCGCGCGCATCCCTCCGGACCTGCTGCACAACGCGCATCACCTGCTGATCCTGCATGGGCGCTACGTCTGCAAGGCGCGCATGCCGGAGTGCTGGCATTGCGTCGTGGCCTCGTGGTGCCGCTATCCCGAAAAGTCCCCGGCTCCGGGGACCGTCAAACCGATGACCCGAACGCCTTCCGGATCCGCCCGAAATCCTCGATCGCGTGCTCCTCGCCAGGCGTGACGCAGAAGACGATCTGCGACCAGCCGGCATCGCGCATCGCCTCGACCCGCTGCGTCAGCTCCTGCTCGGTCGCCGTGAACGTGGTTCGCCGGATCAGCTCGGCGGTGACGAAGCGGCGTTCGTCCGGCTTCACGAAGACGAAATGCCCGCGGTGGTTCATCAGATAGCGGGCATCTTCCGGCTGGAAGCCACGCGCCATCTCCACGTATCCCGCGATTTCGTGGGCGACCGATTCGGGCACGTCGGAGGTGTTCTGCCAGCCTGCCATGTCGAGATCGGCGGCGCGGTGCAGCAGGACGGCGGCCCGCGGCCCGGCTTGCGCCACGGCGCGCGGGCTATCGACCGGCTCGCCCGGCTCCAGCACGCAGCCACAGGTCCAGGCCGTGGCATACAGCGGTTCCGCCGCCCGCCCGGCATCGCGCCAGCTCGCCATCATGCTCTCGAGCCCCGACAGCGCGCCCGGAACATCGGAGACGAAACTCTTCCAGCCGCCGCCGAGCCGCGCGGCGAGCGCCTGTGATTTCGGGCCATACGCCGAGACGTGCAGCCGGATTGGATCGCGCGTGTTGATGAGCCCGGCATCGGGGTTCAGCAACCGGATCTTTCGCCGCTTGCCGTCGATCGCCGTCTCGACCGTCTCCTCACGCAGCAAACCGTAGACGACGCGGATATACTCCTCCAGCTCCGCGAGCTTCATGGCCCCGAGCCCCATCGCGCGCCGCGCCGAGAACCCGGTTCCCACGCCGAAATCGATTCGACCGGGCGCCAACCCGTTGAGTGTGGCGAAAGCGTTCGCGGTGACTGCGGCGATGCGGTTCGAGGGCACCAGGACGCCGGTGCCGAGGCGGATGCGCGACGTCTTCACAGCCGCCGCGCCCATCGCCACAAAGCAGTCGGCGGTGATCATCTGGGTGTCGAAGAACCACGCGTGGGAGAAGCCGAGTTCCTCGGCCCGTTGCGCCAGACGCCACGAATCGAAGGACGTGGCAATGCCGATGCCGAAATCCATATCCGTCTCTATCCACTCGCCCGAAGGGCGGAAGGCGCGACCGGACGCGCGGCGCCGCCGCGCGTCCGTCCTCGCGTCAGCGTGCGGGCGCGGCCGTGCCGCCCGTGCTCGGACCGCTCATCGGCGGCGGGGCGCTCATCGCGCCGTTGTTCATCGAGCCGTTGTCGTTCATGGCGCCACCCGCCGCGTTGCCGCTCGGCATGTTGGTGCCGTTGGCGCCGGTATCGCTCATGTTGCCGTTGCTCATGCCGCTGTTCATCCCTCCGGCGGGGGCCGAAATGTTCATCGCCTGAAGGGTGGCGTCATCCAGATCGCCGGTCGCTTGAATATTATTCTTCTCCTGGAAGCGCATCACGCCCCGCTTGGTCATTGGTCCCCAGACGCCGTCGATGCGGCCGGCATACATGCGGCCTGCCTTCAGCTTGCTTTGGACCTCACGCACCACACTATGGGATGCCTGCATCTGCGAACTGCCCATCTCCGGCGCGGGCATCGCGGGGGCGGGGGCCGGCGCCGGCGCGGCGGCGGCCATCGGCGGTTGCTCTCCTCCCCCGAACATCGAACAGCCCGGCAGGGCGGCGAGGGCGCCGAGCGCCAGGACGGCAGAAAGGCTGCGAACCTTGATCACTTGTTTGTTCTCCTGTTGTCGTTCACCAGACGAAGCAATTTCCCGCCTGGGCCTGGTTTGCGGGCTCGGGGCAGCTCGCGGCCGTGCTTGCGATAGCGTTTCAGTGACGGGCGAGTTCCGGGCGCGGTTGGATTGTGAAGGACCGTAACGGCAACTCACAATCACAGCCGCGCGAAGGTTGGCAAGCGTGCGTGACGCACAGCCGCCCCGCGCCGAAGGCGTTTCTTCGGAGGGCGCGAGACAGGATAACGCGAGTCTGCCATTTGTGCGCCTTGGCCTATGTGACTGAACCACCTCCGACGCACAAAATCGTGATGCTTACGCCGGCGCGGTGTACCGACGCCAAGCGCTCATCTGCACCGCCGATGTATGCACATGCACGACCACCGGCCGCGTCTTGACCGCGAACGCCCGCGCGATTCCGTCATCCACCTCCTTCTCGGTGCGGATCGTGATCCCCTCGGCCCCGAAGGATCGTCCCCAGGCCGCGAAATCAGGGTTCTGCAGCCCTGTCGCCGCGTCGAACGGGCGCCCCGGGTAACGCACATAATGATGCATGGAGATCGTTCCGTAGCAGCGATTATCGGAGATCACCAGGATCGGGTTGACGCCATACTGGCACGCGGTCGCGATCTCGTTGCCCATCATCAGTGCTCCGCCGTCGCCGACGAAGGCTACCACCTGGTTCCCCGGGCGGCGCAACCCCGCGGCGACCGCCATCGGCATCCCCGACCCCATCGCGCCGACCACCGAGGACAGGAAGACCTGCCCAGGCCGGAAATCCATGTAGCGGTGGATGA
>JBDTFI010000398.1:0-4966 GCA_039938035.1 Acetobacteraceae bacterium
CAGGCACTTTCGGATGTGCCGATGCACGTTGCCAATCTGATCGGGCGTCGGCACATGTCCGCTACCGATCGCCCATAGCGGCTCGTAGGCAATCGCGGCCGTGCCGGACCGCGCGATGTCTGCGGGCAGGCTCCCCCCGATCTGCTCGCCACAGACGGCGAGCGTATCGCCGGCGCGGTGCTGGGCCTCCGTCTCACCAATGCAAACGATTGTGGAAAGTCCGGCTTGAGACGCTGCCTTGGCCTTCGCGGCCACCATTGCATCGGTCTCCCCATGGTATTTGCGCCGCTCCGAATGTCCGACGATCACCGTCGTCGCGCCGGCGTCCTTCAGCATGGCGGCGCTGACGTCCCCGGTGAACGCACCGGAGACTTCGGCGTGACAATCCTCACCGCCGATGGCGATGCGGCCAGCAGCCGTCTGCACCGCCCTGGACAGCAAGGTCGCCGGAAGGCAGATCAGCACGTCGGCTGCTGGCGATTCGGCGTGAACGGTTGCCGCTATGGTCTCGATCTCACGGAGCTGCGCTGCTAATCCATGCATCTTCCAATTTCCGGCGATCAGGGGCCGCATGGGCATCTCACCATCGTTGACAGTTCTGGTGGAAACCAGTTCACTAGCGCCCTAGTACTACTGACGAGCCGGCTACGGCAGCTCCCTTGGGGAGCGATCTCGTCACCGGGTGGGTTGCTTCGGGCGTCGCCGTTGATCGGGCGATCGATGCCGAGACATTGGATGCCGGCTTTGGGATCAGAAATACGTTCAGCGCCATCCCGACGGCGAAAGCGAAATAGAGAATCGTGAGCGGCACCCATTTCGGCGTTGTCGTTGCCGAGATGGCGGAGTTGCCTTGGCGAAGGCTTTTCGTATTTGACGGCAGGAGTTGAACCAGCCGGGCGGCGCTCTCGCGGGCGCCGGCGAGAGCAGACGGCGCGAGTGGCATCTCGGCGATGCTTCGGGCCAAGCTGTCGATCACGGCAGCCTTCGGGAGCGCGGCCCATCTTGCCGCCTCCGCCCAGGGGTCTTTGCCAAGCCGTGCCAAGATGGAAAGGATCGTGAGCGTCGATCCATTCGCCTCGGCGCCGACATCGGCGTACAAGAACTCCTCAAGACCTGACGTCTTTAGAGCAAATACGTTGGAGTGCGTCGCTTGCATTGAGTGTCTCCTGTCGGCGAGCGGCTTCCAGCGCGGCAGCGTCAATCAAGGGTGCCGCTCCTTACCACCCGTAGCCAGGCCAGTCGTAATGGCTGTGCAGCCGCCTCTCGAACTCCCCGTTGATTGCGTCAGCCGGGTTCCAGGACGGGCTGGACCTGACCTTGTCTCGGGCGATGTCGAGTCGGATGTGGTGGTCGGACCAGTCCACTTCCTTCACCGCATACGGCGAAATCAGCACGTGCTGCCCGACCCACCAGTTTGAGGTATCGACGACCAGATAGCGCACGCCCCAACTTTCACTGTCCACGAGGAAGTCTTCGACATGTCCGATGTTCCCATCGCTCGCGTGCACGCGGTAACCGGTGACCTCGGCAATGCTGCGCAGGTGAGGGTCGCCCTCATCGAGGTTGGCCTCGCCACGCTCGGCCTCCCGCACCGCGCTCGCGCCGAAGTAGACGGGTTCCGACAAGGGCGCGATCCCGCCGATTCCGCCGCCGCCTAACATGGCACCGCCATACATTCCCGTGCCGAACATGCCTCCACCCCAGAGCGGATCCCAGCCATAATAGCTGTAAAGGCCATTCTGCATCTGTCGCGAGACCGGGCTGTCCTGCAGGATGTCGGGGCTGTCCTTCACCTGCGCTTTCGACAGCGCGACGGTGAGTTCTCTTGCGCCGTACTCTGCGGACACAACTGCCGAAGGGTGGATCAGGACCTTGCGCCCGGTCAGCCACCGCCCAGTGTCGACGACCATCCAGCGCACCTTCCAGGTGCTGTCATCGAACAGAAAATCGCTTACGGTCCCAAGGCTGCCATCTTTTGCCTGAAGCCGAAATCCCTTGAGCGACGATACGACGTTCAGCATGGTGCGGTCCTTTGGCTTGCATTCATGATCGACGGTCCAGGCGGCGGTGAGCCGGGGTGGACGCCGGTGTACTGGCTCGCTCTGATGGCGGTCGCGGCGGGCGTCCGCGTCGGTCGGAACCAAGCTGGTTCGTTTGCCTCGCCCGCACCGGAGCATCGGCACAGCACACGATGTGGCTGGCCGGGCCAGGGATCACAGGTTCGGAAACTACTTACGCGAGGCAGGCTTTCGCGAGATGCCCGGATTGCCTACGTCGTGGCGAACAAGGCCCCACGTGGGTCCGGGACGGCGGCGGTCAGTTACGCCAGACCAGAAATAGCGCGACGTCGCCCGGCAGTCCGTTCGGGCAGTCAGCCACCCGCGCCGCCACTCATTATTTTATCCCAATGAACGGCTTATCACAGCATGTCGAGCGTATGCCGGGCGATCGTGGCCTCCTCGTCCGTTGGGATCACGTGGACCTCGACCCGGCTTCCCGCAGTGCTGATCCGCCCCGCCCCGCCCGTGTTGGCGACGGCGTCGAGAGCCACTCCCAGCCAATGCAGCCGCTCGCAGACCATCGCGCGGGCCTCGACCGCGTGTTCGCCGATCCCGCCCGTGAAAACGAAGCCGTCCAGGCCGCCCAGTGAGGCCGCCATCGCGGCTGTCTCCTGCCCGACGCGGAACGCGAACAGCTCGACCGCCGCGCGTGCGCGAGGCTCGGAGCTGGCGAGCAGCGTTCGCATGTCGCTCGACAGGCCGGACACGCCGAGCAGGCCGGAGCGTTCGTACAGCACGCGCTCCACCTCGCTCGCCCGAAGCTCCTTCTGCTGCAGCATGTACAGCACCACCCCGGCGTCCAGGGTGCCGCAGCGCGTGCCCATCACCAGACCGTCCAGAGCGGTGAAGCCCATCGTGGTGTCCTGGCTGCGGCCGTCCCGCATGGCGCACAGGCTGGCGCCGTTGCCCAGGTGTGCGACGACGACCCGCCCGGCGGCAAGGCCCGGCGCCTCCCGCCGCAAGGCGCGCGCGATGTATTCGTACGACAGTCCATGGAACCCGTAGCGCCGAACGCCTTCGGCCTCGTACTCGCGCGGCAACGCGAAGCGGGTGGCGACGGCGGGCATGGTGCTGTGGAAGGCGGTGTCGAAACACGCGACCTGGGGCAGGCCGGGTCGCAGCGCCATCAGCGCGCGGATCGGCGCCAGACTGTGCGGCTGGTGCAGCGGCGCCAAAGGCGTCAGGGCGTCCAGTTGCTGGAGAACATCGGCCGTCAGCCGGACCGGTTCGGTGAAACGGCTTCCGCCATGCACGACGCGGTGCCCCACCGCGGCGAGAGTGTCGGGTTGCACGTGGCCCTCCGCCCACGCCAGCAAGGCACTCAGCATGGCGTCGTATGCCGCGTCCTTCCCCCGCCAGTGCTTGTCGTCCAGCATCAAGCCAGCCGCGTCCGTGGCGGTGAAATGCGGGTCGCCGCCCACGCCTTCGATCCCGCCCTTCGACATGAGACGGAGCCCCAACCCTTTGCGGACCTCGAACAACCCGAACTTGATGCTGCTCGACCCGGCGTTGAGCGCGAGGATGGCGCCCGGCATCACGCCGCGCCCGTCGGGGCGGGCAGGGCGTGGTCGGGGTTCATCAGCCCGTCCGCCCCGGCCACGATGCCGTGCCGGTCCGCGCCCGTGTCGTTGGCGCAGGCGACGTCGAACGTGCCGCTGATGGTCACCAGCCATAAACCCGTCGTGTTGGTCGGTGAATGCGTCCACCCGGTGACAGCGAACACCTCCGGCGCGCACCTCTAGGCGCGGCGTGGATGGCCGGCAGGCTGTTGGGGGCTTTGCTCATGCGATCCTCCGTGCGGGTGATCTGGTGATCTGGCAGCATTGGAAACTGGAATGCCGCTGGACGGCAGGCTCGGAAACTACTCACCGCTTCGGGATCTCCAGCCTGACGCCGCCGCAACTCCTGGTCCTGCGACGCCGCGCGCCATCGTCGTGGGCGGGTCAGACTGCCGTGGCGCGGTCGCTACTCAGCCACGCCGACACTGGCTTGGTCGAGCGCGCGTGCGATCGCGCGGATGAGGTCCGCCTCGCGAAACGGCTTGGTCAGCAGCACGGCGCCGGGTGTGCCCGCCAGCCGGCCAAGGCCGCTCATGAACACATGCGGAATCGGCCCGGTCTGGGTGATGCGTTCGACTGCCGCAATGCCGGTGCCCTCGGCGAGTCTAATGTCGACGATCATCAGGTCCGGCTTGTGCCGTGCAGCCGCCGCAACGGCTCCTTCCTCCGTCGCTTGGATCGCGCCGATTTTGTATCCGAGGCCGGCAAGCATCTCGGCAAGCAAGGCGCCGATCATGGCATCGTCCTCGACAAGCAGGATGCTCAGCGGCTTCATGACGCCACGTCGGCGTCGGCGCCGTCCTTGTTCACCCACGCTTCGAGCTGATCACGGAGCTCTCGGGTGCGAAACGCCGCCTCCGGCCAGTGCGGCTGACGACCCGGGCCGCCAGGGCGTGAGCCGGCGGGCTCGACCCACGATGTGCGTTGGATTGGGTGCACGCTCGATCCTCCTGGGCGACACTCGCTCGGTGGTCAGTAATCAAGGCCTGGACCCGTGTTGCCGCATTCCGACCCTATGACCGGTTCGCCTGGCGGGCGAAGGATCGGAAACTACCCATTCAGCTTCCGGATGAGCCGGCTAACGACCGGACGCGGTCCGTGATGCAAAAGGCAGCCCGGGCGGCTAGCCGTTGTGCTATCAGCGTTCACGTGACAACGTCGAAAGTGGCGCGAAGCAGTCGCCAAGGATGCCGCAGCAGGTGCCACTCCAGGCAGAACTCAGTGTTAAAACCGCCCGGCGGCGCCACCGTACGCGGCCGCCGATGCCGCGCGGATCGTCCGCCGACGCCCAGATGCGAGTCGTCGCTCTCGGCGCGTCGTCCGGCGGTCTGGAGGCGTGCACCAACC
>JBDTFI010000399.1:0-8070 GCA_039938035.1 Acetobacteraceae bacterium
GGGCAACGCCATCCGTTCAATGTGGAGGTGGCGGCGACACAGGCGCAGCAGACCGTGGGCGAGATGTTCCGCCCCAGCGTGCCAGCCGATGGCGGAATGCTGTTCGTCTGGCCGGCGCCGCAGGAGAGCCAGATGTGGATGAAGAACACGATGGTGCCGCTAGATATGGTGTTCATCGACTCCGATGGCACGATTCGCGCCATCGTGGAGGAGACCGTGCCGCAAAGCCTGCGCATCATCGACAGCGGCGGCTCGGTCGCGGCGACGCTCGAACTGGCGGGCGGCACGACGGCGCGCCTCGGCATCGTGGTCGGCGACAAGGTGGTGGGGCCGCAGTTCCATGGTGCCGGCTAGAGGCGGTAACCGCGAACCCCTTCCCTTCCACACTGGAGTTGCCGCCAATGTCGCCTGAAATCGTCTCCAAACTCGCTCCTCGCGGCGTATTGCGGGCCGGCATCAACATGGGCAATTTCCTGCTGGTGACCGGATCGAGCCCGTCGGGCGATCCCGAAGGCGTCGCGCCCGACATGGCGCGTGAAATCGCTACGCGTGTCGGCGTGCCGATCGTCTACGTGAAGTTCGCCAAGCCCGGCGAACTCGCGGACGCGGCGGGCAGCGACGTCTGGGACATCGGCCTGATCGGTGCTGAACCGGCGCGCGCCGAAAAGATCGCGTTCACCGCCGCCTATGTGGAGATCGAGGCGACCTATCTTGTCCCCGCCGGCTCGTCCCTGAAAACCGTCGCCGATGTGGACCGCCCCGGCGTGCGCATCGCGGTGTCGGCCAGGAGCGCCTACGACCTCTGGCTCGACCGCAACATCAAGCACGCCGAACTGGTCCGGGCGGAGGGACTCGACGGCTCCTTCAAGGCGTTCGTCGACGGCAAGCTGGATGCCCTGGCCGGCCTCAAGCCACGCCTGCTGACCGACGTCGAGAAGCAGCCCGGCGCGCGGATATTGGACGGCCAGTTCACCGCCGTACAGCAGGCGGTCGGCACCGCACGCGGAAACGAAGCGGCCGCCGCGTTCCTGCGCGCCTTCGTCGAGGAGGCGAAGGCCTCCGGCTTCGTCACCAGCCTGATCGAGCGCCACCACGTGCGCGGCCTGTCGGTGGCGGCACCGGCCTGAGAGCGGGGCTACGTCCCGATCCCGCCGACCGCGAGGTACTTGATCTCCAGATACTCCTCGATCCCGTATTTGGAGCCTTCACGTCCGAGACCGGAGGCTTTCATGCCGCCGAACGGCGCCTCGGCAGTGGAGATGATTCCCTCGTTGATGCCGATCAGGCCGTATTCCAGCGCCTCGCCGACGCGGAATACCCGCCCGACGTCGCGCGTGTAAAAATACGCCGCCAGCCCGAATTCGGTGTCGTTGGCGAGCTTGATCGCCTCGGCTTCGGTCTTGAAGCGGAACAGCGGCGCCACCGGCCCGAACGTCTCCTCGCGGAACATCAGCGCCTCGCGCGGCACGTCGGCGAGCAAGGTGGGCTCGAAGAAGGTGCCGCCCAGCTTGTGGCGGTGTCCGCCGGTCAGCACGCGCGCGCCGCGCTTCGTCGCATCCGCGATATGCTCCTCCACTTTGGTCACCGCCGCTTCATTGATCAGCGGGCCCTGCATGACACCCGGCTCCATCCCGTTGCCGACCTTCATCGCCTCGATCGCCGTTTTGAACTTCGCCGCGAACGCGTCGTAGACGCCGTCCTGCACCAGGATGCGGTTTGCGCAGACGCAGGTCTGGCCGGTGTTGCGGTACTTGCTGCCCATCGCGCCCACCACGGCGGCGTCGAGGTCGGCGTCGTCGAACACGATGAACGGCGCATTGCCGCCCAGTTCCATGCTGGTCTTCTTGATCGTCGGCGCGCACATCGCGAGCAGCTTCGCCCCGACCTCGGTGGAGCCGGTGAACGACAGCTTCCGCACCAGCGGGTTGCCGGTCAGCTCCGCCCCCATCTCGCCCGATGGCCCGGTGAGGATGTTGCAGACACCCGCCGGCATCCCCGCCCGCTCCGCCAGCACCGCGAGGGCGAGGGCCGAGAACGGGGTCTGGCTCGCCGGGCGGATCACCCCGGTGCAGCCGGCCGCCCAGCCCGGCCCCGCTTTGCGGGTGATCATCGCCGAGGGGAAGTTCCAGGGCGTGATCGCGGCGAACACCCCGATCGGCTCCTTCTGCACCAGGATGCGCCTGCCCCTGGCGTTCTGCGGAATGGTGTCGCCGTAGACCCGCTTTCCCTCCTCGGCGAACCAGTCGATGAAGCTCGCGGCATAGGCGATCTCGCCCTTGCTCTCGGAAAGCGGCTTGCCCTGTTCGGCGGTCATGATGACCGCGAGGTCGTCTGCGTTGGCGAGCATCAGGTCCGACAATTTCCGCAGGATCGCGCCGCGCTCCTTGGCCAGCATCCCGCGCCACGCCGGATAGGCGCGCGCGGCCGCCTCGATGGCGCGGCGCGTCTCCGCCTTCCCCATCGCCGGCACCTCGCCGATCGCCTCAAAGGTGGCGGGGTTCTTGACTGTCAGCGTCTTGGCATTGTCGGCTTGCACCCATTTGCCGTCGATGCAGTTGGCCTGGCGGAACAGCGTGGGGTCGGTCAGCGGTAGCGGGCTGGTGGGGTTGAGCATGGCGGTCCCTCCTTCACAGGCCGGAAGATAGGCGCTCGGGCGGACGCTGTCAGGGGCGCCGCGACGGGGAGAACCCCACCCCCGTCATGCCCGCGAATGCGGGTATCCACGTCTTCCTTGGCCGCTCGTAAAGTCGTGGAGGCCCGCTTCGCGCCCATGACGGTGTGCATGTTACGATGGCCGGCTATATCAACGCGCACGCAAGGCCGTCCTCGGCGGCTGAAGGGGAATCAATGCCTGCCTACGAGTTCGTCACCGTCGACGTGTTCACCGACCGCCAGTTCGGGGGCAACCCGCTTGCCGTGTTTCCCGAGGCGCGGGGCCTGACGGACGCGCAGATGCAGGCGATCGCCGCCGAGTTTAATTTGTCCGAGACGACCTTTGTCCTGCCGCCCGAGAACCCAGGCAATCACGCGCGCGTGCGTATCTTCAACCGCCGCGCCGAGATGCCCTTCGCCGGGCACCCGAACGTCGGCACGGGCTACGTGCTTTCCCGCCGTATGCAGGAGGTACCGGAGCATCTGACGTTCGAGGAACACGCGGGGCTGGTGCGCGTGCATCCGCAACGCGGGCCGGACCAGGCGATCAGCGGCGCGCGCATCTCCGCCCCACATTCGCTGATGATCGGCGACGACGTGCCGCTCGACGTGGTTGCCGCCTGCGCGGGCCTCGACCTCGCCGACATCGCGACCGGCGCGCACACGCCGCTGCTGGCCTCCGTCGGCGTCTGGTTCGTGCTCGCCGAGATCGCCAGTGTCGAGGCGCTGTCGCGCGCCGCCCCCGACCTCGCCGCCTTCCGTGCAGCCGCCGCGGAGCATCCGGCGCTCGCCGACCGGCTCGCGTTGCATCTCTACGCCCGCCACGACGGCGAGGCGACACGGCTGCGCGCGCGGATGTTCGCCCCGCTCAGCGGCACGATAGAAGACCCCGCCACGGGCAGCGCCAACGCCACCCTCGCCGCCCTGCTGACCGCGCTGGCGCCGGGGGTGAACGTCACGCTCGACTACGACATCGAACAGGGCATCGAGATGGGCCGCCCCTCGCGCCTGCTCGCGGGCGCCCGCAAGACCGGCGAAGGGCCCGTCACCGCGACCGTCGCCGGGGACTGCGTGCCGGTGTTGCGCGGGTGGCTGGATCTATAGCGCGAAGCGGAGGCTCACGCGGGTGCCTGCGTGATCCGGATCAGCGGTGACGGACGAGCGTAGGTTGCTCGCCATCGCCGTCACGATCCGCGCGCCGAGACCCGTGCCGCGCGGCGTGTCCGTCTCCTTGCAACCGACGCCGTCATCCTCGACCACGAGACCGACGCTGTCGCCATCCCGCTTGATCTTGACGCGGATGTCGCCGCGCAGGCCGGACGGGTAGGCGTATTTATAGGCGTTGGTGACAAGCTCGGTCACGATCACGCCAAGGGAGACCGCCTTGTCGGTGGGGACCTGGATCGGGTCGGCGTCGAGCCTGATCGGGTGCTCACGCCCGCTCGCCCGCATCGCCGCGTCGAGATCCTCGACGAGGCTCGCGAGGTAGGCGTCGATCCCAACGAAGCGAACGTCGTCGGAGGTGTAGAGGCGGCGATGGATGCCGGCGATCGCCAGGATGCGGGTCTGCGTCTCCTCGAGCGCATCGCGCGCGCCGGGGTCGCGGACCGCCGATGCCTGCATCTTCACCAGCGCCGCGACGAGGGCCAGGCTGTTGGCGACGCGATGGTTGACCTCGCGGAGGAGAAGTTCGGCATGGTCACGGGATTCTCGGACCTCGCGCTCGGCCCGTTCCTTGGCGCGCCGCAACTCCTCCTCCGCGAGCGCATGCTCGATCGCGGCGCCGAGAAGCTCCAGGAACTGTCCTTCCACGTCTTTCCAGACGTACTCGACAGCGCCGGCCTTGAGCGCGGCGACGGCGACGCGGCTGTCCTCGGAGCCGGTCACGTAGACGACCGGAGGATGATCGGGCAACGTCGCGATCTCGGTCAGCACCGCGAGGCCATCCCGACCGGGCATCGAATGATCGAGGCCGACCACCGCGAAGCTCGCCTCCCGTAAACGCCGCAGACCTTCCGCACCATTCATCGCGTGCTCGACCGCGTAGCCCCGCCGCTCGAGCGAGCGTTGGACGAGGCGCGCGATTCCGGGATCATCGTCGATGTAGAGAATGCGAAGGGCCGGCTGGTCAGTCACCGCTAGTCCATCTCCGGTACCTGCATCACCGAGAAGAACAAACCAAGTTGGCGGATCGCGTTGGCGAAGCCTTCGTAGTTGACCGGCTTGGTGATGTAGACGTTGGCCCCGAGATCGTAGCAGCGCTGGATTTCGCGCTCGTCGTCGGTGGTCGTGAGCACGACGACGGGCGATCGCTTGGTATGACGGTTCGCCTTCATCCTGGTCAGGATGTCGACACCCGTCATGTCGGGCAGGTTGAGATCGAGAAGAACCAGCAGCGCCCGCCCGGCGCTGACCTCGCCCGACCCATCGGCGCCGAACAGGTATCGCAACCCGCTGGCGCCGTCCCGCAAATGGACAATCTCGTTGTTCACCCCGGCTCGGCGGATGTTCTTCTCGATCAGCCGGGCATGGCCCTCGTCGTCCTCGATCATGACAATGCAGACCGGATGCACTTCTGGCTCCATCGCGTGTTAATGGGTCTCTACACCGTGGGCGGCGTTCTCAGCAAAGTAACGCTGAAAATCGTTCCGACGCCGGATTCGGAGGCGACCTCGATCCGTCCGCCCATCGAGCGGACCAGCATCCTGACGTAGGCGAGTCCGATCCCCTCGCCCGGCCTGTCCTGCGCGCCGGCACGGCGGAACAGCTCGAACACCCGCTCATGGTCGCTCGGTGCGATGCCTCGGCCATTGTCGCGAATCTCGTAGCGCACGCGGGGGCCGATGACCTGGCCCGACACCTCGATCCGCCCGCGACGTCCGGGATCGAGGTACTTGATCGCGTTGTCGAGTAAATTGCCGAAGACCTGCTCGACGGCGAGGCGATCGGCGGTTATCGCCGGCAAGGCTCCGACCGTCACCACCGCGCCGGCCTCCTCCGCCTGATGACGCTGCGCATCGGCGAGGCCGCGGACGAGCGCGGTCACGTCGAGGAGTTCCGGGCGGAACGCGCGCCTGCCGTCGCGAGAGATTTTGAGGATCGCGCCGATCAGTCCGTCCATCTTGGCGATCGCCGCCTTGATGAAGCCGAGCGCCTCTGCGAAGTCGCGATCGATGGCTTGCGACTTCGGAGTCTCGGGCAATTCCGCACGAATATCCTCGCGCGTCGCCTCCAGCTCGCTGGTGAAGCCCATGATGTTCACCAGCGGCGCGCGGAGGTCGTGGCTGACGATGTAAGCGAAGCGCTGAATCTCGTCGTTCGAGTCCCGTAGCTCGGCAGTGCGCTCCGCCACCTTGGCCTCAAGTCCCGTATTCGCGGAATGAAGATCTTCCCGCGCCCGCTCCAGCACGCCGGCATAGCGATGCGCACCGCGGAACCACAGGCCGACGGAGAGAAGGGCGAGGATTCCGCTGGCCACGATGACGCCGAGGAGCGTCCGGCTGAAGAAGGCCGCCGCCGCCGAGCGCCGCACCAGGACCCGCGCCTCCTCGGCCCGCATCCCGGCTATGATGGCCCGCGCGTGATCCATCAGGTCACGTCCGCGATCGGATCGCACGACCGCGAGAGCGCCGGCGACGTCGCCCACACGCTGAAGTTCGATCGCGTGCCGTAATATCGCGAGCCTCGCCTCGGTGACGACCTGCAACTCCGATAACGCCTGAAGCTGGGTCGGATTATCGACGATTGCCGCCCTGAGCGCGGCGAACTCCGCCCCAATCGCTTCGCTCGCCCGGATCTGCGGGGCAAGGTAGGCCTCGTCACTGGTGAGGAGATAGCCACGCTGCCCCGTTTCGGCGTCCTGAAGCGACGACAGCAAATCGGAGAGGCTGGTCTCGACGGTGAGCGAGTGCTGAACCAGCCCGGTCCGCGTCGCCAACGAGCCAGCGATCCACGCCGCCCCGACGATGAAGAGGACGAACACCACGGACGCGACGATCGGCAGGACGCGCGAAGGCGCCACCCTGCGCGGCCTCGCCGGGGCATCGGCATTGTCCGTGCGAGCGATCACGCCGGGCGGGGCCGCAGCCTACCCTCGATCCGCCGCCGCATCCGCCCGATCCGCCCAACCCCGGCGAGGCGGCGATCCAGGAACGCCAGCGTGTCCGCCTCCTCCTCACTGGAATCCCGCAGCCAGAACAGCAGCGTCGCGACGTAGACGCCCGTGAGGGTCGCCCGCTTGGTGTACCACGAGAAATCGGCCGAGCGGTCCCCGGCGGCGTGCCAGATCGCATCGACCGTGCGCGCTGTGCAGGCGACGCCCGCGCGCACATGGGCGGGCAGCGCGAGCACGCTCAACGCCCGGCGAACGGCCTCCTTGTGCGGACGGTTCTGCGCCAGACGCAACGCAACGATCGCGCGTACCCGCGCGGGCAGGCGCATCTCGGTCATGTCCATCGCCGCCGCCCCCGCCGCCATGCGCCGGTCGGCGAGGTCGCAATAGGCCTCGATCATGCCGGCGGAACCGCCGGGAAACAGCAGCGCGGCGTCCTCGGGTTCCTCGCCCGTGGCGACCAGCGCCCGGCGCAGCGCGCGCGAGGTCCAGCCGTCGAACGCCACGTTGGGCAGCAGCGCGTCGATCGCCGCGTCGCGCTCGTCGCTGCGTTCCGGCGGGCGCATCAGCCCTGCCCCCGGCTTCCGGCCAATGCCGCCCGGGCCAGATCGTCAGTGAAACCGAACAGCCGGAAATCGGTCACGCGCATGGTGTAAAGGATCCCATCCAGATGATCGTATTCGTGCTGCACCACACCAGCGTGGAAGCCGGAGACGACCCGCTCCACCGCAACCCCGTCGCAATCGACGCCGCGATAGCGGATGCGCGGCGCGCGCGGAACGGCGGCGCGCAAGCCGGGGATCGACAGGCATCCCTCCCAGCGCAACACCCGCTCGTCGGCCAGCAATTCGATCTCCGGGTTGATCAGCACGGCGTCATCAAGGGTCGTGTCCTCGGCGTCCTCGCCCTTGCGCTCGGCGGGGATGCGGAACACGAACAGGCGCAGCGGCACATACACCTGCGGCGCCGCCAGCCCGACGCCCGGCGCGTCCTCCATCGTCTCCATCATGTCGGCCACCAGCCGGCGAATCTCCGGCGCGCCGGGATCGGCGACCGGATCGCAGTGGCGCAGCAGCACGGGGTTGCCCATCCGGGCGATCTTAAGAATGGCCATGGAGCCTCCGATATGGGCCGGGCAGCGGGGTTCCGCGAGTGGTTCGGCCATGCTATAGGCCCCGGCCCGGGCCAGGAAACCAGCCCCGGGGTCGAATGCGCGTCCCCCGGTCCTCGGGGAACGGCGAGGCAAAGGAGCAGACGGCCAAGTGCAGGTTCTCGTTCGCGACAACAACGTCGATCAGGCGCTCAAG
>JBDTFI010000400.1:0-6651 GCA_039938035.1 Acetobacteraceae bacterium
TCGGCGATCTGCTGCTGAACGCGATCGGCAATCGCGACTATACGCTGGTGCAGGGCATCACCGTGCTGTTCGTGCTCGGGTTCCTGCTGATCAACATGATCGTCGATTTTCTCTTCGTCCTGGTGAACCCAAGGCTGCGTCATGCCTGAAATGGCGGTCGCCTCGCCGTTGCGCCGTCATGGGCCGCGAAGCCGGCCGCTCGCCATCGGCTCCTTCCTGCTCGCGATGTTCGCCGCCCTCAGCCTGTGCGGATCGGCGATCGCACCTTACGACCCGACCGCGCAGGACCTTCTCGCGCTCCTCGCCCCGCCGAGCGGCGCGCACTGGCTCGGCACCGACGAACTCGGCCGCGATATCCTCTCCCGGGTCCTGATGGGCACCCGCGTCACCATGACCATCGCGCTGGTGCCCGTGCTGCTCGCCGGCATCGTCGGCATCGCGCTTGGGCTGGTCAGCGGCTACTTCGGCGGCACGCTGGACCGCGCCGTAACCGGGTTCGTCGACCTGCTCATGACGATCCCCGGCATGGTGCTCGCCATTGCCATCGTCTCCATCGTCGGCGCCAACGCGATCGGGCTGATCGTCGCCATCACCCTGAGTTCGATCCCACCGCTCGCCCGCCTGATCCGCGGCCGCGTGCGGGAACTGCGGGAGGAGGAGTATGTCAGCGCGGCGGTCTCCGTCGGCATGTCGCGCAGCCGGGTGCTGCTGCGCCATGTGGCTCCGAACGCCGCCTCGGTCATTCTCATCCAGCTTAGCCTGCTAGCGGGCCAGGCGGTGCTGATCGCTTCGGCGCTGGGGTTTCTCGGTCTCGGCGTGCAGCCACCGGCGCCGGAATGGGGCTCGATGCTGGGAACGGGGCGGCAATATATCGAGGTGGCGCCGCACGTGGTCATCGCTCCCGGCGTCGCCATCGCCCTGCTGGTGCTGGCGTTCAACATGCTGGGCGACGGGCTGCGCGACCGCTTCGACCCCAATTTGATGCGATAAGGAACACGGCATGGAATTCGGTATCATCGACGCGCACGCGCATATCTTCCCCCCGCTCGCCGGCCCCTGCGGGTTCGCTGACGCGGCGACGCACCTGCTGCACCAGCAGCGCGCGATGCATGTGCATGGCAATCAGCCGTATCGGCGCGCGCGCGACAACGCGGCGGCGCGAGAGCGACCGCTATGGGCGGAGGATGATCCATCGGAGGCGGGACGGCGGGACGTGGATTTCCGAGTCGGGCGGTGTGGGCGGTTCGAGTGGAACAGCGGCGGCGAGGCGCACTACGTGCAGTTCCTGCCACCCGCGATGGAAGACATGTCGATCTCCGCCGGAGTGCTGGCGCGGCAGATGGACTATGCCGGCATCGCGACCGCGGTTTTGCAGAACGACCATATCTACGGCGATCTGGCCGAGGATTTCGCCGCCGCCGCGCACGCCTATCCCGGCCGCTTCATCGGGCTCGCACAGGTGAACGAGCCGTTCGCGTGGCGCGAGGAGGCGATCGCGCGCGTCGCCGATCAGGTCGAGCGGCTCGGCATGGCGGGTTTGTATTTCACGATGACCGGGCTGTTCCGCGACGGCTATCGAACACTGCCGGACGATCCCGCGTTTGATCCGCTGTGGCGCGAGGTGGCGCGGCTGGATGTGCCGGTGTTCTGGGTACATGCCGCGAAGTCGCCGGTCGGCACCTATGCGGACGAGATGCGCCATCTGGCGGCGATCATCGAGCGCCATCCGGACCTGCGCCACGTGCTGGTGCATGGCGTGCCGACCGGCCTCTATGCGGACGGGGCGGAGCGGCTGGCGCTGCCCCCGGTGCTGGAGCGGCTGCTCTCGGACGGGGCGGTGTCAGCGGAGATCCTGTATCCGATCGCCTGGGGTGGGCGGATGGAATACCCGTATCCGAAGGCGATGGAACACGTACGCCAATTGCTGGACCGCTTCGGGGCGACGCGGTTCCTGTGGGGGTCGGACATGCCGAATGTCGAGCGGTACTGCACATACCGCCAGACGCTGACATATTTCTGGGGTCACGCCGATTTTCTGAGCGCCGAGGATCGCCGGCGCGTGTTTCGCGATAACGCGCTCGGGATGTTCCGACGCCCGCACCCCTGAGGCGAGGCCCGATACTCGCCGCGAAGAGACGTCGGGGGCCTACTGCTGCGGATAGTAGGGCGACGGGTTGTACGGCGGCGCGTAGTTGGGCGGCGGCGGGTAATACGGCGGCGGCGTATAGTAGACAGGCGGCGGATAATAGATGGGCGGCGGCGGGTAATAAACCGGCGGTGCGATCACCACGCCGCCACCCCAGCAGCAACCGCCATTCCAGCCACCGCCGTGCCAACCCCAGCCGCCGCCACCACCGCCGTGCCAGCCGCCACCCCCGCCGTGCCAGCCGCCACCGCCGCCGTGCCAGCCGCCGCCACCACCACCGCCGCCGTTCCAGGCAGCGGCGGGCGACCAGGCGGCCGGTGCGAGCGCGAGCGCCCCGGCTATCGCCATCGCGGCGAGCGGCCGGACGAGACCAAAGCGAGACCTCGACATCACAGTGTCCTCCAAAGCCCGGGCATCGTCTTCCGCCATGACGGCGGAGTTGTGGCGGGCATCAATTTTCTCCCGGCCCATTAGGCACGATTCGAACATGTTTCGCCACTCATGCTGACGGATACCCCCTTACCGTCGTCGCCGATTTCGCCGTATCGTGTGGCAAGCATCAGGAGCCTTGGATGCCGGATCAGTTTGGCCGCTGTCTCGCATTCACCCTGCAACAGGAGGGCGGGTTCTGCGACGATCCGCGCGATCCGGGCGGGGCGACGTGCCAAGGGATCACCCTCGCGACGCTCCGCACCTGGAGCGAGGACGACAGCCTTGGCGTGTCGGCGATCCACGACGTCTCGGCGGCGACCGTGCAGGCCATACACGGCTCCGATTTCTGGAACCGGATGCAGTGCGGTGCGATGCCCGCCGGGATCGACCTGATGGTCTTCGATCACGGCGTGAACGCCGGGCCTGGCCGCTCCGTGCGCCTCCTCCAGCAGGCGCTCGGCTTCGCCGCCGCCGACATCGACGGCTGCGTCGGGCCGCAGACCGTGCGGGCGACCGCCAAGGCGGACCCGGCGGCACTCGTTGCCTCCCTTGCGAACCGCCAGGGCGCTTATTACCACTCGCTCGTGAATTTCGACGTATTCGGCAACGGCTGGCTGGGGCGGGTCGACCGCCGACGGCAGGCGGCGATGGGGATGCTGTGGAGCATAACGGTCTGACGCGCCCCCTTCAGCTCTTCGCGGCGTAGCTCTTCGCCATCCCCTCCGCCGGCTCCGCCTGCGGGCCGAAGGGCATGATCGGGTAGCGTAGCCCCGCCTTGGCCAGGCCATGCAACCCCGTCACGCCACGCCGCAAATCCTCCGGCGGACACGCCATCAGCATCTCGTCATCGGCCACGCCGCCATAGCGGCGTTCCGCGAAGCAGGGGATCGACAGGCTGACCGTCCGCGTCTTCAGCGCGTGACCCCAGGAATCGGCGCACGCGCTCTCGCCGGTGATGCTGAAATCATAGCGGCGATAGTTCTTCCATTGCAGCCCGTTGATGAACAGGATCATCTGCGCCGGGTTAGCGTAGAACAGGCAGATATCCGGCGGATCGAGCCGGGCGCTGCGCAACGGCGAGGCGACCATTCCGTGGTAGCGCCCCGGCGGCACGCGCGGCATGCCCGCCTGATGCGCCGCCGCCGCCGCGCGATTCTCGAACCACACCCCCTCCATCTTGCGCCCCGAGGTGAAGATCTCGCCCGGGGCGTCGAGCCCGATCACGCTCGAGCAACTGGAGAACGCCGGCACGTTCTCGGTGGTGATCCCCAGCGTGAAGCCGGCCATGCGCGCCTGGGTCACCAACTGGCAGGTGGTGAACTTCTTGCCCTTGGTCGGCCGGCGCAGGCCGGGCAGGCGCGCCATCTCCTCGACGTCCTCGAACAGCTTCATGCCGATCGGCAGCGTCCGCAGCCTCAACAACTCGACGAGTTGCACGCCGAGCGCGGCGCACGTCGCGGCGTCCATCGCGGGCACTTCCTCAACCGCGGCCGGTGCGTCGTTCATGGCTTTCCTCCGTGTCCGCCGAAGGCTAGGCACTCCTCGCCCGCTCGTGCAACCAGGGCGCGGGGGGACACGCATGGCCGGCATCGAATCGCGCGCCCTGTTTCGTACCGTCGTGCCGCCGATCGTCCTGCCGGTGTTCCTGTCGGCCGCCGACAGCACGGTGGTGGCGACCGCGCTGCCGGCGATCGGCGCCTCGCTCGGCCATGTGGAGCTGCTGTCGTGGGTGATCGTCGTCAATCTGATCGCCAGCACGATCGCCGCGCCCGCGTACGGCAGGCTGGGCGATCTGTTCGGCCGGCGGCGCCTGATGCTGGTCTCCCTCGCCGTCTTCCAGGGCGCGGCGCTGCTCTGCGCCGCTTCCACCAGCATCTGGATGCTACTCGGCGCCCGCGCGTTGCAGGGGTTCGGCGGCGGCGGGCTGATGACCCTCGCCCAGGCGCTGATCGGGGAGCACGTGCCGGCCCGCCAGCGCGGCGAATACCAGGGCTATCTCGCCGCCTGCATCATGGGCGGCTCCGGCTTCGGGCCGGTGGCAGGCGGCCTCCTGACGCAGGCGTTCGGCTGGCATTCGGTGTTCCTCGCCTACATCCCGATCGGCCTCGCCGGCATGGCGATGGTCGCCCGCTTGCCGCGCGACGAGCCGGGCTCGGGTCCGGTGTCCATCGACGGCGTCGGGATGCTGCTGCTCGCCGCCGCCGTGGTGCCGCTGCTGATCGCAGTGTCGCGCTTGCAGGAGCTTGACGTAAGCACGCTGCCGCTGACGCTCGCGATCACGGCGTTGACCGGGCTCATGATCTGGCTGCTGTTCGCCCAGCAGCGGCGGGTGTCGAACCCGCTGCTCGCGCTGGCGCTGCTGCGCGACCCCAGCTTCTGGCGCGCCGACGCGATGGCGTTCTGCTCGGGCGCGTCGCTCACCGCGATGGTGACGTTCCTGCCGATCTATTTCGAGCTGGTGCTCGGCGCCTCGCCGGGCGAGGCCGGGCTGATGTTGCTGCCGCTGACGGTCAGCGTGAGCGGCGGGTCGGTGATGACCGGTTGGCTGATCTCGCGCACCGGGCGCACCGCGATCTTCCCCGCCTGCGCCCTTGTCGTGACCGCGATCAGCTTGATCGCGCTGGCGCTGTGGGCGCCGGTCATGGGGAGTTGGTGGCTCGCCGCGACGCTCGCGATCGGCGGTCTGTGCCAAGGGAGCGCGATGCTGACCTCGCAGGTCACGGTGCAGATCGTCACCCATCCGCGCCAACTCGGCGCCGCCGCCGGATCGACGCAGCTGTCGCGCGCGCTCGGCTCGGCGTTGGGCACGGCGCTCGCCGGGGCGATCCTGTTCGGCGGGTTGGCGGCGCAGGATGCGGACGCGGTGGGGTCGTTCGCCGAAATGCTGCGCCACGGGCCGGATGCGCTCACCGCTCTGGCGCCGGCGCGGCAGGCGATGATCGCGGGCGAGATCGGGCGGGCGTTCAGCGCGGTGTTCCTGCTGATCGCCTGCTTTTCCTGCGGCATCGTCGCCGCCGCGGCGACGATGCCGACGCGGCGGCTGGAGCGGTAACGCCTCGGATCGCCTCGCCGGCGGACACGGCCGCGGCCCCTATGATGCCGTCGGATGCAGCGCCACCACCCGCCACGTCGTGGTTCGCTCGACGTCGCCGTCGGCCATCCTGGTGACGACCTGCTTCTTCAGGGGGATGCCCGTCAGCCCGTCGATCCAGTACAGGCTCTCGGCCGTCACGTCCGCTCTGCCCAACGAATCGTGCTTCACGATGCGCAGCTTGACCGTCGGCCGGGTCCGTCCGCCGACCACCAGGCGGGCGTTCGCGACATGCGTCACGCTGGCCGACTTCCAGAGCGCGAGATGGCTTCGCCTGGGCAAGTCGAACTTCACCTCCGTACCGACCGGCCCCTCGACGACCGAGCGCAACGCATGTCGTTGGTCGGGTGTTCCGTGGCGAAAGCGCCCATCACCCCAGAAATTGAGGTAATAGCGATAGCTCTTCCCGTTCGAGGTCTGCACGCAAACTGCGGCGTCGTCCTCGGTGGGACCCTTGAAGTGGACCGCCGGTCCACTCGACAGCACCGCCGTCACGTCGGATGGGCAGGCCGGCACCGCGGCCAGCCCGCCTCGGCCGGTCGCCGGCGCGACACGCGCGGCCTGGTTGGCGACCGGATTGGGCGTCTGACACGCCGCCAGTGAAATCAGGCCCGACACGGCCGCGAATGTCCGGATCCGCATCCGCCCTCGCTCCTTGATCACCGATGTCGTCGTTCCGGGGCGCCTACTTCCGCGCCTTCCGCGCGGCATAGCGTGCGTCGCGGGCGGCCTTGCGGGCGGCCTTCTCGGCCTCGATCCGCGCGGCCTGCTCGACGGCACGGGCGGCTTCCTCGGCGGCCTTGGCCGATTGCTCGGCGGCAAGCGCCGCCGCCGCCACGTCGCGGGCGACCTTGCGCTCGGCGTGGCGGGCCTCTCGCGCGTCGCTCGCCGCCTTCAGCGCCGCCTGGCGTTCAAGGACGGCGGGGTCGTCGAGCGCCGGCTGCGCCTTGAACTTCTCCAGCAAGGCCCTCTTCGCCTTCGC
>JBDTFI010000401.1:0-4751 GCA_039938035.1 Acetobacteraceae bacterium
CCCGTGATGGCGGAAATGCGCTGCGCTTTCCCGCCCTACGCTATTGCCTTCAGCGGCGCGTCGAAGTAGCGGCTGCGCATTCCCTTCTGGTTTTCATAGAGGGAACCTTGCAGGCTCGCCGGCGGCAGCGGCAGGCGCACCGGCACGGCGGTCAGGCGGGGCGCGAGGGTCGGGGAGCCGGCGACCATCAGTTCGTCGAACGCCTCGATGCCGGCGGGGAAACCCAGCAGCGGCCACGCATCGGCGGCGCGGAACTGCAACAGCAGCAGGCGGCGGTCGCGTTCCGACACGTTCGGCGCCGAGCCGTGCACGGCGCGCACGTGATGGACGGTGATCGAGCCGGCTTCGCCGGTGAGCGCGATCGCCTTGGCGTAGTCGACATCGCGGCGCGTCGGGTCCATCGCGCCGCAGAAGCGGCCGTCGGCGTGATGGTCGAAGATCGGTCCGCGATGGCTGCCGGGAACGATCAGCAGCGGGCCGTTCGCCGCCTCCATGTCGTCCATCATGATGCCGATGGCGGCGAGGTCGTCGTTGGTGTGCGGGTAGAACGCCCAGTCCTGGTGCCACTCCACCGCCGCCCCGAACCCCGCCGATTTCATGTTGAGCTTGGCGGTGTCGAAGCGGATGTCCGGCCCCCATAGATCGGCCAGCACGCCGACGATGCCGGAATGGCGCATCAGATCGCCGTAGGCGGGATCGTGCAAATGCGGCGCCTTGATGCGGCGCACGCGCGGCGCACCCGGGGCGTGGCTGTCCTCGAGGTCGTAGATGTCGTCGTGCGCGCTGATGCCGCGCGCGCGGTCCACGAAGCCGTCGGTGACGCGGCGCAGACGGGCGACCTCGTCGGGGCTGAGCACGCCGGGGACGACGATCGCGCCGACTTCGTTGTAGTCGTCGATCTGGGCACGGGTGAGCATGGACGCCTCCGTCAGCGAACGTCCTTGCAGGGTAGACCAGCCGCGCGTGCCAGTCACCCCGTGATCGGCGCCATCTGGAGCGGGTCGAACTCCAGCCAGACCGTGTCGCCCACCTCGAACACCTCGAACGGCAGCGCGGCGACCTTCAGGTGCAAATCGCTGCCGAGCGGGGAGACGATGTAGTCCCAGGATTCGCCGAGATAGGTGCGTTGTTCCAGCCGCCCCTCCACGACCCCGGGCTTGTCGGATCGCTCGCGGCGCAGCGCGATGCTTTGCGGGCGGACCGAGAACTGCGCGTCGCCCGCCAATCCTTGCCCGCCCGCCTCGAACAGCGCACGCGGCAGGCGGAAGCCGTCGAAGCCGATCGTCTCGGCCCCGCACGTCCCGGCCAGCAGGTTGGTACGGCCGATGAAGCCGGCGACGAAGCGGGTCTTCGGCTTGGTGTAGACGACGTAGGGTGGGTCGATCTGCTCGATGCGGCCGCGATTCATCACCGCGATCCGGTCCGACGTGACCATCGCCTCGCCCTGATCGTGCGTCACATAGACCGTGGTGAAGTGGAACGCATCGTGCAGGCGGCGGATCTCGAAGCGCATCTCCTCGCGCAGATTGGCGTCGAGGTTGGACAGCGGCTCGTCGAGCAGCAGCACGCGCGGCTGGATCACCATCGCGCGCGCGAGCGCCACGCGCTGCTGCTGGCCGCCCGACAGCTCGGCGGGGTAGCGGTCGGCGAGCGCGCCCAGTTGCACCGTCTCCAGCATCTCCATCACCTTGGCGCGAATGGTCTCGCGATCAAAGCGGCGCAGCTTCAGGCCGAAGGCGACGTTCTCGGCGACCGTCATGTTCGGCCAGATCGCGTAGCTCTGGAAGATCATCGACATCTGCCGCTTCTCCGGCGGCAGCGAGGAGGCGGCCGAGGAGACGGTGACGCCGTCCATCATGATGGTGCCCTCGGTCGGGCGCATGAAGCCGGCGATCATCCGCAAGGTCGTCGTCTTCCCGCAGCCGGACGGCCCGAGCAAGGAGACGAACTCCCCAGGCGCGATGTCGAGGTCCAGCCGATCGACGGCGGTGGTCTTGCCGAAGACGCAGCTGATCTGGCGCAGCGAAAGCCTTGTCTCGCTCATGAGCGTCGCAGCATGAAGTCGCGCCCCACCATCTTGTAGCCTATCAGCACGATCAGGATCGTCACTCCCAACAGAAAGAATCCAAGGGCGGCGAGCGTCTCGAAGCTGCCGTTCTCGCTCAGGTCGAGCATCATGACCGAGATCACCCGCGTCCGCGCCCCGACCAGGAAGATCGCCGTGCTCAGCTCCCGCGTCGCCGGAATGAACACCAGGAGCCAGGAGCCGACCAGGTTGGTCTTGAGGAGCGGGACCACCACGCGCGCCAGTGCCCGCAGCCGCCCGCCGCCCAGGATGCGCACCGCCTCCTCCATCTCCGGGTTCAGCGACCGGATGCCGGCCATGCAGTTGACGTAGGCGATCGGCAGGAACCGCGTGGTGTAGCCGATCACCAGTATCGCCGCGGTGCCGTAAAGCGCGATCGGCGGCGGCGCGTAAGTGGCATAGAACGCGACGCCCAGCACGATGCCCGGGATGACCAGCGGCGCCATGCACAGCACCGTCAGCACGCCGCCGCCGCGCACCAGCCGGCGGCTGACGATGTAGGCGATGACGAGCGCGAGCGCGACCGAAACGCAGGCCGCCGCCGCCGAGTAGGTGAAGGTATGGATGATCGTCTGGCGGGAACTCGCCTCGAACAGCAATGCGCGGAAATGGTCGAGCGTCAGGTTGGCCGAGGACAATCCCAGGCCCCACGCTTTGCTGAACGCCGCCTGTGCCAGCGCCGCGTAGGGCAGGATGACGGCCAACGCCACCACCAGCAGCGCATAACCCAGCACCAGGAAGCGCCAGGGGCCGAGCGGCGTTTGCCGCCGCACGCCGCCCTTGCCGGTCAGCGCGACGTAGCCCTTGCGGCCGAGCAGCAGGCGCTGCATCGAGAACATCGCGAGCGTGATGACGATCAGCGGGATCGCGTAGGCCGCCGCCGCCTGCGCGCGCACCGGGAACTCGAAGAACTGCCACAGCTCCAAGGTCATCACCGGGATGCGCGCCGGCAGCGCGATGATCGCCGGGGTGCCGAACAGCGCCACGGTGTCGAGGAAGACGATGATCGCCCCCCCGAGGATCGCCGGCAGGACCAGCGGCAGGGTGATGCGGAAGATGGTGCGGAGGCCGCCGGCGCCGAGGATGTTCGCCGCCTCCTCCATTTCCGAGGAGACCAGGTCGAGCGCGGCGGCGGTGAAGACGAAGATGTAGGGGAAGGCGTAGAGCGCCGTGACCAGCACCAGCCCGCCGAAACTGTAGACGCTCATGAAGCCGTTGGCGCTGCCGGTGACCGCCATCCAGACCCGGTTCAGCCAGCCGGCGTTCGGCCCGGCGAGCAGGATCCAGCCGATCGCGCCGAGATAGGGCGGGGTGATGAAAGCGCCGAGGATCAGCGCCCGGATCGCCGCCTTGGCCGGCATGTCGGTACGCGACACGCCCCAGGCGATCGGCACCGCGAACACCGCCGAGAGCACCGTCACGAGGGCGGCGTAGCGCAAGGAGTTGCCGAGTGCCACCAGGTCGCGCGGATGACCCCAGGCGACGGCGTAATTCCCGAAGGTGAAGGCGCCCGTCTCGGGGGATTGGAAACTCGTCACCAGCAGCCGGGCGAGCGGGGCGACGACCAGGAAGACAAGCGCCGCCGCCGCCGCGAGCCAGAGGAGCGTCACCGGCTGGAACCGGTGCAGGCGCTCGCGGATCGCGCGGCGGGGTTCACGCATCGACGCGAACCACCCCGTCATTGCGAGCGCAGCGAAGCAATCCAGCCAGCCGTCGGACCGGTGGGCCTGGATTGCTTCGCCTTCGGCTCGCAATGACGGACCGGGTGACCGTCACCCGCCGAACGTGTCGCGCCATTTGTTCTTCAGCGCCGGCAGTTCCTTCTCGATATCGGCGAGCGTCGGCTGGAACAGCGTGAGTTCGGCGAGCGACTTGGCGCCCTTCGGGGGCGGCACGTCGGGGCGGAGCGGCTGCTCGAAATTCTTCGCGAGGATTTGGGAGAATTCCGGGCCGCACATGAAATTCATGAACAGCTTCCCCCCGTTCGGGCTGTGCGATCCCTTGAGGACGGCCGAGGGCGAGAAATCGGCCAGCGAGAATGACGTGGGATAATTGACCACGATCGGGTTGCCGGTGGCGGCGCTGCGAAACGCGGTGGCGGCGCTACAGATGGCGACCTGGCGCTCGCCGGCGTTCAACATGGCGACCGCGTCGTCGATCGAGCGCCCGATCAGCGGGTTCAGCTTGTTCAGCTGCTCGAAGAAACCCCAGCCGTATTTCTCGGTCATCCCGACGGTCCAGACGGCCACCAGACCGCTGTAGTTCGGGCTCCCGAAGGCGATCTTGTCCTTCCATTTCGGATCGGTCAGATCGGGCCAGTCCTTCGGCGATTCCTCCGCCGTCACCTTCTTGCTGTTGTACATGAGGGCGACCAGCCCGACCCAGCTGACGTGGTAGTAGCCCCCGCCGTTGAAGTCGCGCAGCGCCGGGACTAGCCCGGCCGCGTTCGGGGGGTGTATTTCACCAGTTCCCCCTTGCTGATCAGATAGGACAGATGGCTGGCGTCCGTGGTGGTGAACACGTCGGCCTGCACGGCTCCGCCGTTGAGGTCCTGCATCACCCGCTGGAACGCGACTTCCGAAGTGGTCTTGGTGCCATCGACGTGGATGCCCGGATATTTCGCCGTGAAGGCGGCCCCCATCGAGTCGCAGATCGGCTGATTGAA
>JBDTFI010000402.1:0-10599 GCA_039938035.1 Acetobacteraceae bacterium
TCTCCGCCCTGATCGACGGGTTTCGCCAGGACGGTCGCGCCGTCCTGCTGGTCGATCACAACGTCAAGAGCGTGTCGGCGCTGGTGGACCGGGTGCTCGCCATGTATCTCGGCGAGCGCATCGCCGAAGGGACCGCCGAGGAGGTGATGCGCGACGAGACGGTGCGCCGCGTTTATCTCGGCGGCGCGATCCAGACCCATGCGCGACCGGAGATCGCGGCGCGCCACGGGGCGCCGCTGCTGGATGTGCGCGACGTGGACGTGCTGTACGGCAAGGCGCAGGCGCTGCAACAAGTGTCGATCCGTGTCCAGGAAGGGGAGTTCGTCTCCATCGTCGGGTTGAACGGCGCCGGCAAGACGACGCTGTTCAACGCGATTTCCGGCCTTGTGGAATTCAGCGGGACGATCGACTGGGCCGGCGCGCCGTTGAAGGGGCGCACGGCCGCCGCGATCGCGCGCGGCGGGATCGTGCAATGTCCGGAAACGCGGGAACTGTTCGGCGATCTGAGCGTGCGCGAGAACCTCGACCTCGGCGGCCAGCATCTGACGGCGACCGAGCGACGGGAGCAGCTTCATTGGTTGCTCGACCTGTTCCCGATCCTCGATGAGCGCCAGCGCCAGCACGCCCGCACGCTGTCGGGCGGCGAGCAGCAGATGCTGGCGATCGCGCGGGCACTGATGATGCAGCCAAAGCTGCTGATCCTGGATGAGCCGACGATGGGGCTGGCGCCGGTGATCCTGGAGCAATTGTCGAAGGCGCTGACGCGGCTGCGCGATACCACGCCGATCACGGTCCTGCTGGGTGAGCAGAACGTGACGTTCGCGCTGCCGCACGCCGATCGGGTGTACGTGCTGGAGCACGCGCGCATCGTGTGGGAGGGCGGTCCCGGACGGTTCGCGACGGAGATGGGGACGGGTTATCTGTAGGAATGCGCACTTCTTCGGATGCAAAAAGCAAAGGGAAAGTGTTGCGCAATGATCTCCGCAAGCTCGGCCGAACTCTACGTCGGCGTGCTCGGCCGTTCTCCGCCTCGTCCAGTTTTCCGCGCCGATGTCAGGTAGCAGATATGGCTTCGAAAGGGCCATCTCGGGCAATCGCGGCTCAGATCGAGATAGGTCGTGCGATGCGCCTCGGACCGGATGGCGGTGAACCCCGTTGCCTCGAAAAAGGCCGCGGTTTCCATTTGATCGAAACGCCAGAGCGCCTCCAGCTGCCCAGGTGGTCCGTAGTTGATCCAGACGCCATCACCGGAAAGAATCCGGTGGATCTCGTCGGCCAGTTTTCGCGGGTCGGGGATGAGGTCCATCAGAAACGAGGTGACAACGCAATCGATCGAGCCATCGACGAAGGCGGTGTCGAGGGCATCCATGGCAAGCAGCTCCACGTGCGAGGTGGTCGCTGAAGGGTCACGCTTGCCCAGTGAGATGCGACCCGACTCGATGATCGCGCGTGGCAGCGGCAGGTCGAGGCTTTTTCCATCCAGCAGATGGCGCGCGGCCGCAAGCAGGGGAAGCGCCAGATCGAATCCCAGAACACGCCCGAAATCCGACGAAGTCTCCGCCAGCAATCCGCCGGCGCCGCACCCGGCGAAGACAACCGATTTGCCGGACGGATCGAGAAAGACCTCCCGGAGCGCGGCGCCTATCCTGGAATTCATCGCCTCCAGCTCGGACGTGTTCGTCCAGTCCCGCGCGAGATAGGGAAAAAGCGAATTGAACTCCCAACTCGATCGCCAGGCGCCCAATGATTCTCCGGCGGCATCGGGCAGCGCTTGGAGCGCCTTGGCAGCCGGTTCCAGCAGGACAAGCAACGTCTCGGCCCGGGTGATGGTCGCATCCAGCACGTCTCGATGCCGCTCGAGCGATACCTCGGGCAATCCCTTGTCGCGCCCAATTCCTTCGAGCAAGTCCCTGCGCACCCTGGCATCGCGAGATGCACAAGCCAGCAAAATGATCTCCGAGTGCAAATATCGGGCTGGCTCGCCGACGAGGATGGGGATTCCGCCGACCACGGGATACCGCTTGCCGCAACCAGGGCAACGCAGGCCCAAGGGGTCCGAAGCTAATGGACCCCGGCAATGCAGGCAACGCCAGATACGCTCCTTGCCTGGTTCTTCTGAAGCAACCATGTCGCGAACGATCTCACAAATACCCGCTGCCCGACAGATACGCCATGTCAGCGGGCCAGTAAAGATCGTTGCGTCGAGGAAAGCCTTTTCGCGGAACACGGCTTCCGCATGAATCCGCGGTCTGGCTATGTCAGGACTTCCGCGGTTCCGCGCCCTCCATCGATTCGACGAAACCGACCAGCAACTGCCCCTCCTCCACCGTGTCGCCCGCCCGGCACGTCACCTCGCCGACGATGCCGTCCGCCGGGGCGGGCAAGCGGAACACGGTCTTCATGGCTTCCAGGATGACGAGGACGTCGCCGCGGGCCACCGTTTGCCCCGGTGTCGCGAGGACCGCGGTGACCTGGCCGGGGATCGGGGCGAGGAGGCGGCCGCCGGCGGCGTCGTCCGCTTCGATCGCGGCGTCGGGGTCGGGGAGCGACAGGCGCCAGGTCTCACCCTGCCAACGCAAGGACACGCCGTCTTGCGTGCGAGCGAAACCGGCATGGTCGCGCACGCCGTCGAGCGTCACGGCGAGCCTGCCGTCCGCAGTGAACGCCGCCGCGCCGGTCAACGAGGTTTCGCCGACGTCGAGGTGCCAGAGGCAAGCTTCGGGGCGAACCGTCACCGGGTAGGTGGCGTCGCTGACGCTAAAGTCGAGCGTGCGGGCGCGACTCGCGTTCAGCCACCAGCCGTCGACGGTGTTCCAGGGAGAATAGGGGTCATCCGGCGGCGGCTTGCGGGCCTCGGCCGCGAGCACGCCAAGAGCGGCGGCGGCAAGCACCTCGGGCGGCGGCGAGCGCTGCGGAGCGAGGAGCGTCGCCGCCTCGCGGGCGATGAAGCCGGTGTCGATGTCGCCGTTGGCGAAATCCGGGTGGGCGGCGATGCGGGCCAGCAGGTCAAGGTTGGTGGTGACGCCGGCGATCTCGGTCTCGGCGAGGGCGTGGCGCAGGCGCGCGAGAGCCTCCGCGCGGTCGGCGCCGTGGCAGATGATCTTGGCGAGCATGGCGTCGTAGTGGATGCTGACCGCATCGCCGGCGCGGACGCCGGAATCGACGCGTACGCCCTCGCCGTCGGGCAGGCGTAGGCGGGTGAGGCGCCCGATGGAGGGGGCGAAGTCGCGCGCCGGATCCTCGGCGTAGAGGCGCGCCTCGATGGCGTGGCCGTGCAGGCTGATGGCGTCCTGGGTGGCGGGAAGCGGTTCGCCAGCGGCGACACGAAGCTGCCATTCCACGAGATCGAAGCCGGTGACCATCTCGGTCACCGGGTGCTCGACCTGCAAGCGGGTGTTCATCTCCAGGAAGAAGAACCCGTCAGCATCGACGACGAACTCGACCGTGCCGGCGCCGACGTAGCCCACGGCGCGCGCGCAGGCGACGGCCGCGTGCCCCATCGCGGCGCGGCGCGCGGCGTCGAGGCCCGGCGCGGGGGCTTCCTCCTGCACCTTCTGGTGGCGGCGCTGGGCGGAGCAGTCGCGCTCGAACAAGTGGAGCGTGTTGCCGTGGGTGTCGGCGAAGACCTGCACCTCGATGTGGCGCGGGCGGTCGAGGTAGCGTTCGATCAGCACGCGGTCGTCGCCGAACGCCGAGGCGGCCTCCTGGCGGGCCGCCGCCAGCCCACCAGCGAAGGCGGCGGCGTCCGCAACGACGCGCATCCCGCGCCCGCCGCCGCCGGAGACGGCCTTGATGACCACGGGAAAACCGATGCGCGCGGCGTGATCGGCGAGCAGCGCGGGCTCTTGCGCCTCGCCCTCGTAGCCCGCCAGCACCGGGACCCCAGCGTGCCGCATCAGCGTCTTGGCAGCGGATTTTGAACCCATGGCGCGCATTGCCAACGCGGGCGGCCCGACGAAGACGATGCCCGCCGCCGCGCAGGCATCGGCGAAGTCGGGGTTCTCCGAGAGGAAGCCGTAGCCAGGATGGATCGCGTCGGCCCCGGTGCGCTGCGCGGCGTCGAGGATACGCCCGATTGAGAGGTAGCTTTCGCGCGCCGGAGCCGGGCCGATCAGCACGGCGCGATCGGCCGCCTCGACATGCATGGCGTGCGCGTCGGCCTCCGAGAAGACGGCGATCGTCTCAACGCCCATGCGCCGCGCGGTGCGCGCGATGCGCACGGCGATCTCGCCGCGGTTGGCGATCAGCAGGGTGCGGATCGTGCCCGTCACATCCGGAACACGCCGAAGCGCGTCTCCTCGATAGGGGCGTTCAGCGCCGCCGACAGCGACAAGGTGAGCACGCGGCGGGTTTCGGCGGGATCGATGATGCCGTCGTCCCAGAGGCGGGCGGTCGCGTAGTAGGGCTGACCCTTGGCGTCGTATTCGGCGCGGATCGGCGCCTTGAATTCCTCCTCTTCCGCCGCGTCCTTGAAGCCACCGGCGCGAACGGTCGAGAGCACGCTCGCCGCCTGCTCCCCGCCCATCACCGAGATGCGCGCGTTCGGCCACATCCACACGAAGCGCGGGTCATAGGCGCGCCCGCACATGCCGTAATTGCCGGCGCCGTAACTGCCGCCGATGATGACGGTGATCTTCGGGACCGAACTCGTCGCGACGGCGGTGACCAGCTTGGCGCCGTCCTTGGCGATGCCACCCGCCTCGTATTTCCGTCCGACCATGAAGCCGGTGATGTTCTGGAGGAACACCAGCGGGATGCGGCGCTGGCTGCACAGCTCGATGAAATGCGCCCCCTTCAGCGCCGATTCCGAAAACAGGATGCCGTTGGAGGCAATGATGCCGACCGGATAGCCCCAAACCCTGGCGAAGCCGCAGACCAGCGTGGTGCCGTAGAGGCGCTTGAACTCGTCGAGATCGCTGTCATCGACGATGCGTGCGATCACCTCACGCACGTCGTAGGGCGCGCGGATGTCGGCGGGGACCACGCCGTGCAACTCGGCGGGGTCGTAGCGCGGGGCGACGGGCGCCCGCAGGGCGATGTCGGGACGCTTGGTGTAATTCAGCCCGGCGACGATGCGCCGGCAAATGCCGAGCGCGTGGCGGTCGTCCTGCGCGTAGTGATCGACCACGCCGGAGGTGCGCGCATGGACGTCGGCGCCGCCCAGATCCTCGGCCGACACCTCCTCACAGGTCGCCGCTTTCACCAGCGGTGGGCCGGCGAGAAAGATCGTACCTTGGCGGCGCACGATCACGCTCTCGTCGCTCATCGCCGGGACGTAGGCACCCCCCGCGGTGCAGGAGCCGAGCACCGCGGCGATCTGCGGAATGCCCTGCGCGGAGAGGTTCGCCTGATTGAAGAAGATGCGCCCGAAATGCTCGCGGTCGGGGAAGATCTCGTCCTGCATGGGCAGGAAGGCACCGCCGGAATCCACCAGATAGAGGCAGGGAAGACGGTTGACGCGCGCCACCTCCTGCGCGCGGAGGTGCTTCTTCACCGTCATCGGGAAGTAGGTGCCGCCCTTCACGGTGGCGTCGTTGGCGACGATCACGCATTCGCGGCCCGCGATGCGCCCGATGCCGGTGATGATGCCGGCACTCGGCACCTCGTCGCCGTACATGCCGTTGGCGGCAAGCTGGGAGAGTTCGAGGAACGGCGAGCCCGGGTCGATCAGCGCGCCGACGCGGTCACGCGGCAGCAGCTTGCCGCGCGCGAGGTGGCGCTTGCGTGAGGATTCGCCGCCGCCGAGTTCGGCGTTCGTAACCTGGGCACGGAGGTCCGCGACGAGGGCGCGCATCGCGGCGGCGTTGGCGGCGAAGTCGGGCGAGCGCGGGGAGATGTCGGAGCGGAGGATGGTCATGCGGCGTGGCCCTCACCCGGCTTGCTGCGCAAGCCGACCTCTTCCGGGGGGAGAGGTGAATGTCGCTTCTCACCTCTCCCGCCAGCGGGAGAGGTCGCCGCGCGCTTGCGCGACGGGTGAGGGCTCACGTGGTCTCCGTGAATAGCTCGCGCCCGATCAGCATCCGGCGGATCTCGCTCGTCCCGGCGCCGATCTCGTAGAGCTTGGCGTCGCGCAGCAGACGACCGGTCGGGTAGTCGTTGATGTAGCCATTGCCGCCGAGCGCCTGGATCGCCTCGCCCGCCATCCAGGTCGCCTTCTCGGCCGCGTAGAGGATCGCGCCCGCGGCGTCCTTGCGGGTGGTCTGGCCGCGATCGCACGCGCGTGCCACGGCGTACACGTAGGCCTTGCAGGCGTTCATCGTGGTGTACATGTCGGCGAGCTTACCCTGCATGAGCTGAAACTCGCCGATCGCCTGACCGAACTGATGGCGTTCGTGGATGTAGGGCACGACGACGTCCATGCAGGCATCCATGATGCCGAGCGGGCCGGCGGCGAGTACGGCGCGTTCGTAGTCGAGCCCGCTCATCAGCACGCGCGCGCCCTCGCCGACCTGCCCGAGGACGTTCTCCTCCGGCACCTCGCAATCCTGAAGGACGATCTCGCAGGTATTCGAGCCGCGCATCCCCAGCTTGTCGAGTTTCTGCGCGGTGGAGAATCCCTTGAAACCCTTTTCCACGATGAAGGCGGTGATGCCGCGCGGACCCGCCGCGGGATCGGTCTTGGCGTAAATCACCAAGGTGCTCGCATCGGGGCCGTTGGTGATCCACATCTTGTTGCCGTTGAGGATGTAGCGCTCGCCTCGCTTCTCGGCCCGCGTGCGCATCCCGACAACGTCCGATCCGGCGCCCGGCTCGGACATGGCGAGTGCGCCGACGTGCTCGCCGGAGATGAGCTTCGGGAGGTAGCGACGCCGCTGCGCCTCGGTCCCGTTGCGGTGGATCTGGTTGACCGCAAGTTGCGAGTGCGCGCCGTAGGACAGGCCGACCGAGGCCGAAGCGCGGCTGATCTCCTCGACCGCTACCACGTGTTCGAGATAGCCCATGCCGGCGCCGCCGTGCTCCTCCGAGGCGGTGATGCCGAGTACACCGAGGTCGCCGAACTTGCGCCACAGGTCCATCGGGAATTCGTTGTCGCGGTCGATCCGCGCGGCACGGGGCGCGATCTCGGCGGCGGCGAAGGCTTCGACCTGGGCGCGCAGCATGTCGGCGGTTTCGCCGAGGTTGAAGTCCAGGCTGGGAAGCCGGTTCGGGAGCGAGGCCATGAAGCGAACCCTTCTCGCGTAATTTACGTGTCGGACCAGGCTGCGTTATGCTTGACTTAGTCAAACAACCCGTTGACGGAGCATCCCATGTCCGACCGCATCGCCGCCATACGGCGGTTCAACCGCTTCTATACACGCTGGATCGGCATCCTCCAGGAGGGCCTGCTGCGAAGCCGCTTCAGCCTCGCCGAAACGCGGGTGCTCTATGAGCTTGCGCATCGAAGCGATGCCGCCGCAACCGAGCTTGGCCGCGACCTTGGCCTGGACGCCGGCTATCTCAGCCGCATCCTGGCACAATTCGAGGAAGACGGATTGATCGCGCGGGTTCCGTCAGCCAAGGATCGCCGCCGCTCCGTCCTGTCGCTGACCAACGAAGGCGCCGCCGCGTTCGCCCCGCTCGATGAAGGGGCTCGCGAGGAGATCGCCGGCCTGATCGGCGGGCTTGCGGCACCGGCGCAGGACGAACTGGTCGGCGCGATGGGACGGATCGAGGCACTGCTGGGAGCCGATCCAACGCGGCCCTACGTGATCCGCCCGCCGCACGCGGGCGACATCGGCTGGGTTGTCGCTCGGCATGGCGCGCTGTACGCGACGGAGTACGGGTTCGACGCACGCTTCGAGGCGCTGGTCGCGGCGGTCGCCGGCGCGTTCCTGGCCGAGCACGATCCGGCGCGCGAAGCCTGCTGGATCGCCGAGCGCGACGGCGTCAACCTGGGCTCGGTGTTCCTGGTGCGGGCTTCCGACGAGCTTGCGAAGCTGCGGCTGCTGCTCGTCGAGCCGGCGGCGCGCGGGGAGGGCATCGGGCGGCGGCTTGTCGAGGAGTGCCTGGCCTTCGCCCGCGCCGCCGGGTATCGGCGGGTGACGCTATGGACCAATGACGTGCTGACGGCGGCGCGGCGGATTTATCAGCAGGCTGGTTTCCAGTTGATCCGCAGCGAACCACACCAGAAATTCGGGCCGTCGATCGTGGGAGAGGCTTGGGAGTTGGTGCTGCGGTGAGGCAAGGAGTGGTACAGGCGGCGTCATTGCGGGTGAACAGGCGCCGTTCCACTTCCACGGTCATGGCCGGCTTGGCCCGGCCACCCACGTCTTTGTGGCTCGCAAGCAAGACGGGGTGCCCGGCCAGCGCCGGGAAAAGATGCAGCTACGACTACGTGGTATGAGCAAGAGAAAGGATGATCCGGCCTCGCGCCCGGATGACGACAACCCGGAATGGACGCGCGACGAACTGCGCCATGCTCGTCCGGCGCTGGAAGTCGTCGCCGACGTGTTCGGCTCCAAGGCGGCGGAAGCGCTCCGACGGGGGCGGGGACGGCCAGCAGAGCCGGACCGGAAAATCAATCAGACACTCCGGTTGGACCCGGACGTACTGGAGGCCTACCGCCACCAGGGGAGCGGCTGGCAGACGCGCATCAACGAGGTATTGCGCGAACACATGCCAAAGCCGGGAAAATAGCGCCGCCAAGCATGAATCGCGAACCGAGGCCGGCGCGGCCGGCCACCGTCATCTCCACCGTGACGATATCAGCCGATCGCTAACGACCGAACAGCGACATGATCTCCGCCTGGCTCGGAACGCGGCCGTTGGGGGTCAGCTTGTCGACCACTCCTGGTAGCGTCCGAGAGAGCTGCGCCAGCAGGTCCTGCTCACTGATGCCAGCACTTCTCGCCAGGTCGGCGATCGTTGTCTGGCCGATGGCCGAGCCGAGTTGCGCCGGCTGGATCGGGGCGTTCTGCCCAGAGCCGACCCAGGAGTTCGCGGTTTCGCCATGACCCGCACTCGATAGCCGTTCCAGGAGGCCGCCGAGCCCGCCCAGCAATCCGCCGCCCGCCGCGGACTGCGGCACGGCGCCGGGCTGAGTTCCGGTCGCCGGCGCGGATGCGTCGCCCCGGTTCATCATTTTCCCGACCAGAAGCGCGCCGAGCGCGATCATCAGGGGTTTTGAGATATTGCCACCAGGGATGGCATCGTCGAAGAATCCCACCTGAGCCTCCTTGTTCAAGACGACCTGTCGCGGATGGAAGACGGCTCCGATCGTAGTGCTCGCCCCAGCCCCTGCCAACCCGAGAATCGAAAGCTACCGCCACAAATTCGACCGCGCGAGATCGACGATCTGGTCGCCGCGCCCGCTCATCACCGCCTTCATCATATAGAGCGTGAAGCCCTTCGCCATCTCGGCGGTGATCGCGGGGGGCATCGCGAGTTCAGTGCGGTTGACGACGGCATCGACCAGCACCGGCCCGTCATGGGCGAGCGCGGCCGCGATCCCTGATTCGACGTCGCCGGGGTTTTCCAGCCTGATTCCGCGCACGCCGATCGCCTCGGCCATCGCGGCGAAGTTGGGGTTCTTCAAATACGTGCCCGTCGGCAGGAAGCCCGAGGATTTCTGTTCAAGCTCGATGAAGCCGAGGGCGCCGTTGTTGAAGACGACGATCTTCACTGGAAGATCGAGCTGCGTGAGACTGAGGAAATCGCCCATCAGCATGGCGAACCCGCCGTCTCCCGACAGCGAGATCACCTGCCGGCCGGGGAACGCCGCCTGCGCGCCGATCGCCTGGGCCATCGCGTTCGCCATCGAGCCGTGCCAGTACGAACCGATGAGGCGGCGCTTGCCGTTCATCGCAAGATAGCGCGCCGCCCACACGGTCGGCAGGCCGACATCGCTGGTGAACACAGCGTCGGCGGCCGCATGATCGCTCAGCGCCTTGGCGACCTGCTGAGGGTGGATCAGCCGCTTGCCCGGTGTGCCGACGGCCAGCTCGTCGAGCGACTTGCGTGCGCGGGCGTAGTGCTCGCGGGCGCGCGCCAGGGGCGCGGCGTCGCGCTTCTGTTCGAGCCGCGGCAACAGCGCGGCGAGCGTCGCGCGCACGTCGCCGACCACGCCAAGGTCGACCGGCACCCGCCGGCCGATGTTTTCCGCGCGCAGATCGACCTGTGCGACGCGGACATTGGCGCCTTGCGGATAGAACTGCCGATACGGAAAGTCGGTCCCGAGCATCAGAAGGATCTCGCAGTCGAGCATGGCGTAGTAGCCTGACGAGAAACCTATAAGGCCGGTCATGCCGACGTCGTAAGGGTTCTCCCACTCGACATGCTCCTTGCCCCGCAACGTGTGGACCATCGGGGCATTGAGGCGAGCGCCTAGCGCCAGAAGCTGCTCGTGCGCCCCTTCGCACCCCGAGCCGCACAGGAGGGTGACGCGGCCCTTCGCGTTGAGCAGCGCCGCCAGACGGTCGAGGTCGTCCTTCGCCGGCGTCACGACGGGGGCGGAAAGCAGCAAACCGGCGATCTTCGTCGGCGGCGCCTCTTGCGCTTCTTGCAGCGCGACGTCGCCGGGGATCGCGATGACCGACACCCCGCGCTTGCCGATGGCCTCGCGAATTGCGATCTGCAGGACACGCGGCATCTGGTTGGCGCCAGAGACCAGCTCACAGAAAT
>JBDTFI010000403.1:0-7184 GCA_039938035.1 Acetobacteraceae bacterium
AGGCCATGCTGAGCACGGCCGCCCAGCTGCCGGCGGAAACCGCTCGGGTGGAGACCCTCAAGCCACAGATCATCGAATTGCTGACCCACGCGCATCAGGAGCGCGAGACGCGATTGTTTCAACTCACGCTGGGCGTTCCAGCGATGATCTGGTGGCTGTTGGGCTTGTTCGGTCTCATTCTGATCAGCTTCCTGTTTGCTTTCGGCATCGACTACGTTGCCTCCCAGGTCGCCTTCGTCGCGGTGTTCGCCGCCATGCTTTGCTTCGCGCTGCTGACGGTCAGGATGCTCGATTTCCCCTTCGAGGGACCCCTGCGGCTGTCGCCGTCGGATTTCCAGGCCACGCTGGTGAAGGTCGACCACCTGATCGCCGCCGATCCGGCCCGCCTCTGACGGGATCGCCTTCGCAGGGCGGTCCGACAGGTCTAGGAACTGGCGCCAGCCTCCGCGACAGGAAGGAGCCACCGTGAGCGGACATCTGGGCGCGCGCCTCGCGCAGGTCATTCCCACGCTGCTGCTGGTCAGCGTGCTGGTGTTCGGCTTGCAGCAGCTCATGCCGGGCGACCCGGCGCTGGTGCTGGCGGGCGACAGCGCCGACGCCCAGACGGTCGCGCAGATTAGGAACGAACTGTGGCTGGACCGGTCGCTTCCCGCCCAGTACGCGCACTGGCTAGGCAACGTTCTGCACGGCAATCTCGGCTACTCATGGCGCAACCGCGAGGAGGTGACCACGCTGATCGCCCAGAAGCTGCCGGTGACGATGCAGCTCGGCGTGATGGCCTTCACCCTCGCGGTGGTGATCGGGGTGCCCGCTGGGGTGATCGCGGCGGTGAAGCGGAATACCATCTGGGACACGCTGGCCAACGCGATCGGACTGGCTGGATTGTCGACGCCGACCTTCTGGCTGGGGATCATGATGATCCTGCTGATATCGGTGGATCTCGGCTGGCTGCCGCCCTCGGGCTACGTGCCGCTGACCGAGGACTGGGTGCGCTCGCTCGCCACCACCATCATGCCGGCGATCGTGCTTGGCAGCGGCATCGCCGCGGTCCTGATGCGCCATACGCGCAGCGCGATGCTGGGGGCGCTGGGACAGGATTTCGTCCGCACGGCGCGAGCCAAGGGGCTGCGCGAGCGGGTGGTGGTGGTGCGCCACGCGCTGCGCAACGCGCTGATCCCGGTGGTGACGTTGGGGGCGCTGGAGCTGGGGACGCTGCTGTCGGGCGCGGTGCTGACCGAGCAGGTGTTCAGCATCCCGGGCTTCGGAAAGATGATCGTCGATGCGGTGTTCAACCGCGACTACCCGGTGGTGCAGGGCGTGGTGCTGGTGACGGCGACGCTGTTCGTGCTGCTGAATCTGCTGGCCGACATCCTGTACGTCTACATCAACCCGCGACTGCGCGCGGCATGAGCGCGACGCTGGCTCTTCCCGCCGCGCGGGAGGTGCAGAGCCCGGGGCGGCTGGCGCTGCGCCGCTTCCTGGGCCGGAAGCTGGCGGTCTTTGGCCTGGCGGTCATCGTCTTCGTCGTGCTGGTGGCGGCGGCCGCGCCGCTGGTCGCGCCCTACGATCCGATCGCGACGAGCTGGACGGCGATCCGCAAGGCACCCTCCTGGGCGCATTGGATGGGCACCGACCAGAACGGCCGCGACGTGCTTTCGCGCGTGATCTTCGGGGCCCGATCGAGCCTGCTGGCGGGCGTGGTTTCGGTGCTGATCGCCGGCGGTATAGGCGTTCCGGCGGGGCTGCTCGCGGGGTTCGCGGGCGGGTTCGTGGATGCGATCCTGAGCCGGATCGTCGATGCGATGCTGGCGGTTCCGTTCCTGATCCTGGCGATCGCGTTGGCCGCGTTCCTCGGGCCGAGCCTGCGCAACGCGATGATCGCGATCGGCGTAAGCTACTTTCCACAGTTCATGCGCGTCGCGCGCGCGGCGACGTTGGATGCGATGAGCAACGACTACGTCGAGGCCGCCCGCGCGCTCGGCAACCCCGGCTGGCGGGTGGCGCTGCGCCACATCGCGCCGAACATCCTGCCGCCGGTGCTGGTGCAGGGCACGTTGGCCTCCGCCGTCGCGATCCTCGCTGAGGCGGCGCTGTCCTTCCTCGGCCAGGGCCAGCAGCCGCCGGCGCCGTCCTGGGGGTCGATGCTGAACGAGGCGCAGCAATTCCTGACCCAGGCGCCTTGGTTGGCGATCTTTCCGGGGATCGCGATCTTCCTCTGTGTGCTGTCGTTCAATCTGATGGGCGACGGGCTGCGGGATGCGTTGGACCCGCGGGGGCGGTAGCGGCTTCGCGTGGGCGGGCGTGACCCGGCGCGGTATAGGGATGGGCGCGGGCCTCCGGCGTGGAGGTCGTGGCCAAGGTGGTGAAGTCGGCCACGTACGAGACGCCGAGATGGATGACCTCGAGCGAGATCGCCACCACCAGCAGTCGGAACACCCAGCGACGCGCTTGCGGATGCGACGACAGCGTGGCGCCGATATGCGCGCCGGCGAGGCTGCCGACCGAGAGAATGAGGCCCTCGGTCCACCAGATGCTTCCCGACCACGTGAACATCGCGACCGGCACCAGGCTGGTGACGACCAGCATCACGACCTTCAGCGCGTTCGCGTGGGGCAGATCGAAATGGCAGAGGCCCATCAGCACCAGCAGGAGGTAGGTGTTCCCGTCCAGGGCGAGGAAGCCCAGCCAGATGCTGACCGCGAACAGGATCGCCAGCTCCGGTCGGGTCAGTTCGACGGGCAGTCGCTGTGGGCGCGCCAGCACCGCCTTCACCTTGGTGAACAGCAGCAGGAGCGCCACCATCAACGCCGCGGTGATGAGCAGACCCATGTCGCGCCCCGGCAGCATCTCCGCCGCCGCGACACCGATCGCGCTGCCGGCGACGCCCGGCACCACCATGCGCCGGCCGGCGGACCAGTCGATCAGGCCCTTCGTCTGGAAGGTGCGAACCGCCATCAGCGATCCGAACAAGATGGACAGCCGATTGGTCGCGTTCGCACCGAGCGGCGGCAGCCCGAGCAGCATCAGCGCGGGCAGCGCGATCGCCGATCCGGAGGACGCGAGCGTGTTGACCAGCCCGGCCGCGAAGCCGGCGGCAATTAACACCGGCGCCTCGGCGGCCCAGCCCAACGTCACCACGCGCCTCCCCCGGCACGGCGATTTGATACGGTGCCGGAGTGTCCGTCAAATTGGCCGCCTCGGCTTCGGGGCTGCCCGAGCGCGCTGTATGGTCAGTTGGTTCGAGTTGAGACCAACCGCCCTTGATGCTGAACTCCCGACCCCGGTTCAAAATCGTCATGGCCGGGCTTGGCCCGGCCACCCACGTCTTCGGGGGCCGCAAGCAAAGACGTGGGTGCCCGGCCTTCGCCGGGCATGACGATGGGCGATTGGTGTGATGTGAGGTCGTAGGCGAAGGTCTCGGTGGGGGTGTTCGGGAAAATCGTCTTCTTTGGCCGCAACCTTGCGCACGCGGCCTTCCATCCGTTCACCCCAGACCGATCGCATCGGCGACCTGACGGCGGATGCGCGCGAGCTGATCGGCGGTGACGCGAGACGTGGTGACGCGCACGCGCGATCGCCATGTCGCGGCGACGAGAGGCGACACGGCGAAGCAGGTCTTCGTGCAGCCATTGTCCGGCGTCGGATCGATCCGCACGGACAATTCGGGGAGCACCATCGCGGCATCCTCGGTCAGCGGCACCAGGATGACGTTCGGATAGAGGGAGTCAAACAACTCGCCGTCCTCGATAACGACCGCCGGCCGGCGCTTGTTGGCCTCCTTGGGCAGCGCATCGCGCCAATCGACGATCACGATCTGCCCTGGGTGGAAATCCGCCATCTCGGGAGATGTCGGCGGACGGCGTGCCCCACTCCTCGTAGAAAGCGCGTGCATCGGGGTTCTCGGCAACGTAGCGGCCGACCGCCTCGCTTTGCCGGCGTATCCGTTCCCGTCGGGACTTTCGCGCGGCCTCGGTTGCGAGCCGACGCAGGTAGGTCGCAAGGCCGATTCCCTGGGCCTCGGCCTCCGTTTCCAGTGCGGCGCGAACGTCGTCGTCCAGTCGGACGGAGATGGGGGCTGTCATAAGTATTTCCGAACCGAATGTGCGTGCGGTCGCCTACTATGTAGTACGAACCTGTAGCGTGGTCCAGTCATCCTCATCGTCACTGCCCGAATAAACCCCGCAGAAATCCCGGTGTCAGCGCGCTCAGCGGGTTGACCCGCACCGTTGGGTCATCGAGGCTGCCTTGCGCGGAATAGCGTGCCGCGAAGACGCCGCCGCCCTTCTCCGGGCTGAACAGCCGCCCGATCAGCGGAATGCGTCCCAGCGCCGTGTTCACATAGTACGCAGGCACGATCGTGCCCTCGATCCCCAGCCGCTCGCGGTCGAAGTCGATCCGCCCCTTGGCCGTCAACCCGAGCGAGGCGTTGAACGCCCGCGCGTCGTCCAGTTCCAGGACCCCGTCGGAATACGCGAACGGCGCGGCGAGGTGATTGAAGCGCATCCCCGTGCCTTCCACCGCCTGCACCAGGCCATACAGCGTGACCGCTTGCAGGACCTTCGCCAGCACCGGCGCGCCGCGCACGGTGAAGTCATCCATCTCCGCCACGCCCGATAGCGGCCGCCCCGTGCGCTGGTCGAGATAGCGCGCCGTCACCGACAACCGTCCGCCCTGGATGCTGTCGGTCGCCCCGAGGTCGCGCAGCACCGCCCCGCCGTCCACCGCGCTCGCCCGCAGCACCCGTCCGCCGCGATCCGGGCTGATCGAGACCTCCACCGGCTTTCCCGGCCCGGTGCGCGCCGACAGCCGTGCCGCCCGCACCATGCCGGCGGCACCTTCGGCACGCAGCTGCAGGTCGGTCGCGAGGCGCCCGCGGGCGAGCGCGAGCGAGCCGAATTGCGCGTCCACCACCCAATCCGGCCCGCTCGCGTCCGGGGCGGCTGGCGTCGGCTGTTGGGTGGCCTCGTGGTGGTGCGCGAACCGGCCCGAGAGATCCAGGCGCGCCCCGCTCAGTGTCGCGCGAACCGTCTTGCCGCCGTCGAGCACGTGGACCACCCCGGCGGCGCTGGTCCCGCCCAACACGAGCCGATCGAGGTTGATCGCGATGCCCCCGCCTGGCTCGAACACCGCGCCGCCGTGCAACGCGATACCTTCCCCAACGACGTCGATGCCATCGATCCGGCTCAGCCGGTCGGCGCTGTCCAGCACGAGCCGCGCGTGCGCCGTCGCCGGGTCGCCGGCTGGCTTGTGCCAGCCCAATTGCGCGACGCGCAGGTCGGCCTCGCCGAGACCCGCGCGCACCTCAATATCGGACGCCCCGCTTCGACGCTTTGCGTAGGTCGCGGTCAGAGCGACCGGCCCCGCCAGCATCCTGCCCGCATCCAGCCCGGCGGCGGTCAAGGCGTGCGCCTGCGCACGGGTCGAGACGGTGAAGCTCTCCCGCACCCCCGTCGGCGGCCCGATCCGGAAATCCAGCGCGCCGGCGATCTGGGCTTGAATGCCGGCCAGCCGGGCGGAGCCGTTCAGCGTCAGTTGGTCCGCCGTGGCCGCGAGATCGAAGGCGCCGTCGTCGAGGGGCTTACCGGCAATCACGTCGGACAGATGCAGGTCGGACAGACGCGCGTGGGCCTCCAGCGTCACCTGATCCATGGTGACGTACGCGAGCAGCGGCAGCCGCACGGTGAAATCGGCGACCACCTGCCCGCGCGGGTCCTTCAGGGGAAGCGGATGCCCCGACAGCAGGTGCAGGCGGGGGTGCGCGAGCAACCCGAGCGCATCCGGAACCGACCCGGCGACGTTGACGCGGATGGCGCCGATCTGGTCCGGTTTCGTCAGTCCGGTTACCAGCATACTGCCGCCTTGCACCGAAAGGTGTCCCGGTTGCTGGCCGGTTGCGATATCCACGCGGAGCGAATCGAGGTCGATGACCCGCAGCGTCGCCTCGCCATGCTCGATGGGCGGGATCGGGCGCAGCCAATGCACGGTCAGGCCGCTGCCGCCCAGGGTTCCGCTCGCACCGGTCAGGCGCGGGTCGGAGCCATCGGCCTTCGCCGCGAAGCCGAGTGCGACATGCCCGTCATGCGCCACACCGACGGTGACATTCTCCAGCACCCAGGTCCGCGCATCGCCGCCCAGCCCGTTCGGCCACAGCGTGGCAAGATCGTCGAACGCCAGCCGATCGAGAGTCAGCGACGCCGCTCCGGTGACGCCGTCCGGCGTGCGCCGTGCCGTGCCTTGCGCGCCCAGTCGCGTCGGCGCCCGGTCAGGACGGGGGCGCAACTCGAGGCTCGCGTTCTCCAGCGTGAGCAGTCCGGGTGTCCAGGCCGCGACCATTTGGGCTTTGAGAACCTGCACCGCCGTCTTGTCGGTTCGCAGCGTTCCGGCGCCGGCCCGCAGAGTGAGCCGCGCCGCCAAGGGCGTCAGATTCGCATCCGCCGTCACCTCGCCTTCCGCGGCGACCGGGGCGGCGAGGATCGCGGCCGCGTCCTTGGCGGCCGGCCAAACCGTGCCGATGGCCGCCGAGGGCAGCGCGTCCATCGAGACGCGCAGCGTCGCGTTCCCCGAGGCCGGCGCCGTCGCGCGCAGCGTCGCGTGCGTCGGCGCACCGCCGACCGTCAGCGCCAGATCGGCGCTGGCCTCCGTTTCGTCCCCCGTCCGGTTCAGTTCGCCGTCGAGGCGCGTCACCTCCCAATCCTGACGCGCTGCCGGCGCCACGCGCGCGTTGCTCACGATCACCCGGCGCAGCCCGCCAAACTGGCCGCCATCGCCGGCTGGTTGGCCGAAAATCCCCCGCCACGCCGCGCCGGGTTCCACGACGACGCTCGCGTCGCGGATGGCGACCGAGCGCGGGCTTAGCCGTCCCCGCAGCAGCGGCCCGAGTTCGAGCACCACCTGCACGCGCGGCGCCTCGACCGCCAATCCGTCGGCCGGGGCGTGCAGCGCCACATCGGCGAGTCGGATGTCGATCGGCGAGCCCAGCCCATCGCGGAATCCTTCCCAGGCGAGCGTCGCGCCGCCGACCCGCGATCCGCTCACCTGCGCCTGGATGCGCGCGGCGAGCCAGGGCATCGCGATCGGCCGTTCCGCCAGCCACCAGGCCAGCACCGCGAAGCCGACGCCGCCCACCACGAGGCAGCCGAGCGCGAAGGCGAGGAGGCGGCGCATCACCGCCCATCCGGCGCGGG
>JBDTFI010000404.1:0-4002 GCA_039938035.1 Acetobacteraceae bacterium
GGGAATGCGTTGTGCCGCTCGATCGCGCCGAGCACGCGCAGGAAGGGCAGACCAAGCGCCGTCGCCCGCGCGGCCGACATCACCAGGAACCCATCGGCGCCGGCGCAGGGCATCACGCAATCGAACAGATGCAGCGGCGTGGCGATCGGGCGGGCGGCAAGGTACTGCGCCATCGTCAACTCGTCCCGCAACAGCGCCAGTGGATTGCGACGCGCGTTCGCCCGCTGGGCGACGCAAAGCTTGCCGAAATCCTCCCGCGTGGCACCGGTTGCCCGCATGTAGGCGTCGGTGATCAGCGCGAAGCTGGCGTTCGGCCCGCCGGCCCCGTACGGATACACGGCGTCGCGGGCGAAGGTGGAAAAATTCGCCAGCAGGTCGCGAAAGCTCGTCTCGTTCGCGGTATCGCCGGCGATGCACGCGACGATCTCGGCATCGCCCGCCTGCACCGCACGCGCCGCGCGGCGCAACGCGATCACGCCGCACGCCCCGCCCATCGGCAGCCATTCCAGGAACCGCGGCGATAGTCCGATATACTGGGTGAACCCCACCGCGGTGTCCGGCGCGAGAGTGAAGCTCGACACGCACAACCCGTCGACCGCGCTTTTCGCCAGTCCGCTGCCGTCCAGCAGCCGGCGCAACGCGCGCCCGAGGAACCAGTGCGCGCCGTGTTCCGAGCGGCGCACATACGGCTCCGTCACCGGCACGCAGAGGGCGACGTCGTCGTACCCGTTCACCGCCGTTTCAGCGCGCGCGTGTCGATGCACGACACGGTGCCCGGCAGCGTGCGCGCCATCTCCTTAAGCTCGCCGCGCGCGACCTTCTGGCTCGCCGTCAGCGGCAATGCATCGACGAATGCGACCCAGCCGGGAACCTTGTAGTACGACAGCTCCTCCAGCGCGGCGCGCACGATCGCCTCGGCCACCTCGGCCATGCGTTCGGGCGCGATCGGCGTGCGCGTCACGACGCACGCCAGCACCTCCTCCTCGCGCGTCGCATCGGGCGTGGCGCACACCGCGACATCGGCGATGAGCGCGTGCCGGCGCAGCACACTCTCGACCTCGGCCGAGGCGATGTTCTCGCCGCTGCGGCGGACGATGTTCTTCTTGCGATCGACGAAGTAGAGATATCCGTCCGCATCGGCGCGCACGATGTCGCCGGTGTGGAACCACCCGCCAACCCACGCTTCCCGCGTCGCCGCCGCGTCCTTGAGGTACTCGGTGAAGAACCCGGCGCGCGGATCGGCGCCGGCGGCGCGCACCAGCAATTCGCCCGCCGCCTCCGGCGGACATGGCGCACCCGCATCATCGACGATGCGGACCTCCGCCCCGGGATCCGGGCGGCCGAAGCAGGCCGTGCCGACATGGCGCGGCTCGCGGTGGGCGATGATCGCCGCGCCGGCACCGGTCTCGGTCATCGCCCACGCCTCCAGCAAGGTTACGCCGAACCGCTCCTCGAACGCGGCGTGCAGCCGTCGATCCACGCCGGCGCCGAAGCCGAAGCGCACTTCGTGGTCGCGGTCGCGCGGATCGGCGGGCGCGGCCATCAGCATCGAAGGCATCACGCCGAGGTAGTGGAAGATCGTCGCGCGGCTGTCACGCAACGACTCCCACCAGCTGCGCGGATGGAAACGATCGAGCTGGATCAGGCACCCGCCGGTCAGCACCATCGCCATCGCCGAGAAGGCCATCGCGTTCATATGCACGAGCGGCAGCGGCGTCAGCAGCCGCTCGGCGCCGGGGCGCAGTGTCGCGAGGCCGCCGAGTGCCGCGTACCAGCGCCCGGTCTGCAGAAAGCTCTCGTTGGACCACACACAGCCCTTCGGCCGCCCGGTGGTGCCGGACGTGTAGAGCAAGGCGCACTCCTCGAACGGTCCGGGCGGCGGGCGCGCGGCTTCGGGCGGGGGCGCATCGCCTTCCATCGCCGGGATCGAAGCGAGCTTCGGCAGATGTTGCGCGGTCGCGACGCCCAGCACGATCTCGCTATGCGCGACGAGGTAGCCCAGCTCGGCGGGCTTAAGGTCCGGGTTGAGCGGTACGACGCTGACGCCGAGCCCGTTCAGCGCGAACCAGTGCAGGAAGAACGCCGGCCGGTTTTCCAGCATCAGGCCGACGCGGTGGCCGGGCCCATAGCCGGCGCGCGCGTAGGCGTCGCGCAGACGGCCAATCTCGGCGGCGGCGGCGGCGTAGGTGATCGGGCCGGGCGGGATTGCATAGGCGGCGGCGGTTTCGGGAAGCACATCGAGGAACAGCCGATCCGCGAAGCGGCTCGCGGTGGCTTCAAAGGCAGTGGCGACGCGCATCTCTTCCTTCCCTCGCGGATCGGTGCCTATGCTCACAGCGAAACGGCTGAAGAACAAGGGAGGATACCATGCTGTCACGCACCTTGCGCGGGACCATCGCGGCGTCCGCGCTGCTCGCCGCTCTCCCCGTCGCCGCGGCCTACGCCGCCCCGTTCATGATCGTCGGCGACGACGAGAAGCTGGTCTGGAACGATCAGGGCGCGGCCGTGGTCAAGCCGACGGGCAACGACAACGTGCTGATCGTCGATCTGGCCGATCCGGAAAACCCGAGGATCGTCGCCAACCTGGCGCTCGAGAACTCGGTCGTCGGGCCGCCCGTCAATCTCGCGATCACCCCCGACGGCGCCCTCGGGCTGGTCGCCGATTCCGTCACGGTCGTTCAGGACGGGAGCGCCTTGAAGCAGGTGCCGACCGACAAGCTGTTCGTCATCGACCTGAAGGCCAACCCGCCCAGGCTCGCGCAGACAGTGACCGTCGGCAAGCAGCCCTCCGGCCTGTCCATCAACGCCGCCGGCGACTTGGCGCTGGTGGCCAACCGCGCGAGCAACTCCGTCAGCGTGCTGAAGATCGCGGGCGGCAAGGTGACGGAACTCAGCCAGACGCCGATGGACGGCAGCGTCTCGACCGTCGAGTTCACTCCCGACGGCAAGCACGCGCTGGCGGCGATGTCTCCCGCCAACCACATCGCGCTGCTGTCGGTCGACGGCGACCAGGTCGTGGACACGAAAGTCGTGTTCCCGACCTACCTCTTTCCATACAACGTGGTGGTCACGCCGAACGGGCAGCTCGCGCTGACGGCGGATAACGGCTTCGGCGGCAATGCCGACGGCAACGCCGACGTCGTCAGCGTGATCGACCTGAGCGCGAACCCGCCCCGGGTCATCGACCACATCACGGTCGCCGATGCACCGGAAGGGTTGGCGGTCAGCCCGAAGGGCGACGTGGCCGTGGTCGCCAGCGTGCAAGGTTCCAACCTGAAGGGAAAGTGGTTCTACCACCAGAACGGCGTCATCACCGTGCTGAAGATCGACGGCACCAAGGTCTCACCGATCAAGGTGATCGAGGTCGGCAGCACGCCGGAGGCCGTCGCCTTCACGCCGGACGGCAAGTATCTGTACGTCGGCAACTACCTCGACCAGGGTTTTTCGATCCTCAAGGTGGACGGCACCGATGTGACCGACACCGGCAAGCGGTTCAAGGTGCTCGGCCACCCCGCCTCGGCGCGCATGGGCTAGCGCTCGCGTTTCGCCAGCGGGCGCATGTGCTGCGTCGGGTACTGGAGATCGGCAAACGGCTGTCGCTCGGCCACCGGCGCGTTTCGCAGACTATTTTCTGCCTATTTCAGAGGAGATGTGATGTCGGACCTGACCTTGAAGCAAGCGCAAGAGATCGTCGCCGGCGCGTTGCGCCACGGGCGCGGGGCGAAATTCGAGCCGCTGGCGGTGCTGGTGCTGGACGGCCGCGGCGTCCCCAAGGCGTTCGCCGCCGAGGACGGCACCAGTTTGCGCCGCTTCGAGATCGCCCAGGGCAAAGCGCACGGCGCGCTGGCCTTCGGACTGGGCTCACGCGAACTCGGCAAACGCGCGGACGCGCGACCGCAATTCATGGCGGCGGTGACCCACGCGGTGGGCGGGATGCTGATCCCGGTGCCAGGCGGCGTGCTGATCCGCGACGCCGAGCGGCGCGTCATCGGCGTGGTCGGC
>JBDTFI010000405.1:0-10705 GCA_039938035.1 Acetobacteraceae bacterium
TTACCCCACCAACTAGCTAATCGGACGCAGGCTCCTCCCCAGGCGCTCTCGCGAGCTTTGGCCCTCAGGCATCATGCGGTATTAGCCGCGGTTTCCCGCGGTTGTCCCCCACCCATGGATAAATACCTACGCGTTACTCACCCGTCCGCCACTGCCGGAGTTGCCCCCAACCGTGCGACTTGCATGTGTTAAGCATGCCGCCAGCGTTCGCTCTGAGCCAGGATCAAACTCTCAGGTTCATCAACACCACGGTCCCCAGCATAACGCCAGGCACCGCGGCACCAACGAACAGACCCCAGCCTCATCCATCGTCAGAACCCTACCCCACTCTCGCAAAGTAAAGCCCTGGACCCTCTAGAGCATCCGTAACGCATCATAGCAAAGATACGTAAACCAACACCCCAAAAGACCAACCAATGAATAAAACCAAAGCCATGCCAGGCCCAGCCATCAGCCAGCCAACCAGATGATGCTTACCCACACCACCCCAAAGGCGCCGCCTACGTATCCCTTCCATCCATATGCTGTTGTCAAAGAACATAGGCCGAACTGAACAAGCCGCCCGAAGGCGGCTTTCTTGTCCTAACCTGCCCTCGCCGTCCATCAACGAGGGGAAAAGACTTTAGCGATACCGCGCCATCGTAGCAAGTGTCGCTCGCCGTCGCGGAGAGCGGCTTGTAGGCTTCACCCAGTCGGCGGTCAACCCCCAAATCGGCGCCGCCTTTTAAGCGATCCCGTGATAGGCGCGGAACCAAGCGACAAAGCGAGGGATTCCCTCGGCAAGTGACGTGCGCGGCGCGAAGCCGGTCAACGCCGCAATGGCGCCGACATCGGCGAACGTCTCCTCGACATCCGTCTCCGGCCGCTTCGCCTCTCGGATCGCGGCGGGGCGACCGAGCGCCTGCTCCAGCAACCCCACGAGAGTGCCGACCTCTTCGGCATGGTGATTGCCGATATTGAGCACGCGAACCGGCAACCGACCTTCGGGAGGTCGGTCCAGCGCACCGAGGATGCCGGCCACGATGTCATCGATATAGGTAAAATCCCGCTTGGGCCGCCCGCCGTCATAGACGGTGATTGGCTCGCCGGCGGCGATTGCGCGCGCGAAGCCGTAATAGGCCATGTCGGGCCGGCCCCACGGGCCATAGACAGTAAAGAACCGCAGCCCGGTTTGCGGCAATGCGAACAGATGCGCGTAGGCGTAAGCCATCAGTTCGTTTGCACGCTTCGTCGCGGCGTAGAGCGACACCGGATGGTCAACGGGGTCAGACTCACGGAACGGCAGTCGCCGATTGGCCCCATAGACAGAAGACGAGCTGGCGTACACGAGGTGACGCAGACGCGGCAGCAGGCGTGCGGCCTCCTGGATCACGAGATGTCCCATCACGTTCGACTGGACGTAGGCATAGGGATCAACCATCGAGTGGCGTACCCCGGCCTGGGCGGCGAGATGCACGATCCTGTCGGTCCCCTGCTCGGCATCCATCACGGCGTGCAACGCGGCGCGGTCGGAAACATCGATGCGGTGGAACGCGAAGTTGGACCGTCCAACCAGCCGCGCCAACCGTGCCTCCTTCAGGGCCGTGTCATAATAGGCGTTGATATTGTCGATACCGATCACAGCCTCGCCGCGATCGAGCAGTGCCTCGACGACGTGCATTCCGATGAAACCGGCCGCTCCGGTGACGAGAACCCCGCCGCTCACACCTTGCGCCCCATGCCAAGAAACCTTGTGTTGTGCGGGGGCGCAAGCTACAGACTTGGGATCGCGCGCGCCACCTCCGTGTGCCGCCGCTCCTCGCGCCACAGGCGGCCAAGCACGATCAGCGCGGTGACCGCGCTCATCATGCCACCCGGGAACAAGACGACGAAAGCGCCGAGCTGCTGATCGGCGCGCGCGCCGATCATCGGGAAGACGCGCCCGCACAGATCATACCACGGATAAAGATCGCGGGCGGAGGCGGCCAGGAACCCCCCAAGAGCGATCTGCGGAATCTGCACGCTCACTGCCAGGACGATGCGGGCGGCAAACGACAGACCGGACGGCGGCCTGGCGCGCGGGTCGAGCACCAGGCAGAAGAAGAAGATGCCATCCACGACCATCGTCCAGTCCATAATTCCATACAGTCGCACATCCACCATCGCGCGAAAGTGCAACGGCGGATACAGCCATAGAAAGATCAAGCCGACGAACAAGACGGCGGCCAGACTCGGACGCTGGATGACCGCGCAGGCCCGACGCAAGGGCGAGCTGAGGGCGAGCCGCGACGCCCACACCGGCATCCCCCGCGCTAGGGTCTCGCCGGGCCAGGCGAGCGCGATCAGGAACGGCCCGAGATGGTGCAGCACCAGATGCTGGATCCGATGCAGAAAGAACATGTGCTCCGCGAGATAGAGGAACTGGGTTTGTAAGACGGCGTAGACGAGTGCCAGACCGCCAAAGAAGCACGCCTGACGGCCTAACGCCGGGCGGCATTCCGCCGCGGTCCGAACCAAACCTCGAGCGTACCACCAAAGGCAAACTGAGCCCGCGAGATATTCGGGCCAGGAGAACTCCCACGGTGCAAGCGCAGGCAGGTGCGCGGGGTACTCGCGACAGAGCCAGGCCAGCAACACGCCGAAGCCGGCGATCACCGCGTACGCGCGAAGCTCCGAGCCGTGATGGGCGGCCACCATCGGCGTTCCAGCATGATAGCTAGCGTCCGCACGCTGGAACCGTCCCGACACAGTCGCGCCGGCGCAAGTGATCGCCTTACGCGGCCTGACGATGATCCAAGAGATAGCAATCGAGCGGACGCATCGCCACCTCGATCAGGTTCGTCTCCGGCGGGACTGGCAGTTCGGCGTTGCCGTCGGTCCAGCGCCCGACTTCGACGGAGCCATCATCCCACCAGCCCGCCCGCAGTCCCGGATGATCGAGCGCGAGCGTCATCGGCTCGTCGCCATTGCGGACGATACGGCTGACGCAGACGCCAAGCCGGCGGCGATCGTCGAGCCATGGCCGCAAATCGCTCGGGCGAGAGGCGCGCGATATCAACCGTGCCGTGCCGCCGCCGGACACGACGAAGACATGCCGTGCGCCCGTCACCAGGATCGGGCGAAGCACCCGGCCGCGATGGAGGAGGCGCAAATCAGGATCGGCGGTGGTGGAAACCGCCTGGGCTGGTCCGGCGGCGGCCTGCGCGATGCGGCGCCAGATCGGCTCGACACGGGCGGCGTCGGTCGCGACCGGCGCGCAGGATCGCGCAACGCGCGCCTCGGCCGCGCCGGAAGGGACCTGGCGTGGCATCGCCATCCCGGGCGTCAGCGTCTTGCGGTGCCCGGTGTCGAGATAGCTTTCGGCCGGCAACCCTTCGGCGAGCAGGATGTCGTGCGTCGGCAGCTCGATATGCACATACTCGACCTCAACCATGTCGGTCGCGACAGTGATGCTGCTGTGGTTGACCAACAGCCGTGCCGGGATCAGCAAGCCGTCGACGAACACCGCGTGGTCGGGCGAGAGCAGCAGATCGCGAGCGGGACGATTCTCGCCAAGTGCGTGGGCGCGCAGGCGGATCGGGCGAACCAGGTCCGGGTCGGGATGGCTCCCGCAGTCGATCCGCCGCCGGCCGACCCATATAACGGGCCGAATGGCACCCCCCAGCGTCCGCACGAGATCGCCGACGGCCACGCACTCGACCGCGACGGTGCCCCCCGGCGTGGCAATATGCGTGCCGGCGGCAAAGCAGGGGACGATAACATCGGTGCCGTTGCCGCTGGGATCGGGCGCCAGGAGCAGGTTGCCGATGTAGCCTGGATTGGTCACTTTATAACTGATCATGCCGCTCGACGTGGTAAGGACCAAATTGGTCGAGGACAGGACGGCGTTGGAGACGGCCGTGCTAGGATCGATCGTGTCTCCGGCGGAGAGGTTCGCGAGCGTGCCCTTGAAGCCGCTCGCGTTGTCGATCAGTAGCTTGCCAGCTCCGCTAGGGCCGAAGGTGATCGTCTGGGCATAGCTGGACGCGAGTTCGACAAGGCTGCCGGAGTCGAGCGCGATCGTGCCGGCTCCCGTCGTGGTCGTGGTCGAGCCGAGGACCAGCGTGCTGCCTCCCGAGACCGTGACGCCCGCCTTGTCGTTGAATGTCATCGCGTCGATCGAATCGCCGATGACGAGTGAGGCGCCGTTGCCAACCGAGATGCCGCCCTCGTTCAGAAAGATCCCGGAGCCATCGATGGTGCCCCCATCGCCCGCCGTGGTGAACGCAAGGGCGGTCTTGCTGTCGATCGTGTCGTGGGGATTGAATCCCGTAAAGAACTCCGCATCGGTACCGATCGTGACGACAAGCTGCGTGCCGAGGGTCAGCGTCACGTTGTCGGCGACGGCGAAGTTCCCCAGGGTGCTGTAGAGCGCGCCGGTGGTCCCGGTGGGACCGCCAATGGCGAGACTGATGTTGTCGAGGGTCGCGGCCAGATCGTACTGGATCTGGCTGCCGGCGCCGGTGACGCTCAAGCTCGTGCCGATCGCCAGGGTCTGATCAACCGCGAGCGTCACGCCCGCCCCCGACAGCGTCACCGAGCGGGCGGCAGCGGGGGTGTCGACGGTGACGAAATACGACCCCGGCAGCGATATCAGGGTGTCGTCGGCGCTGGTGGGCGTTTGCGACGGGAGCCAATTCCCCGCGCTGTTGAAACTGCCCGAGCTTGCCGACATCCAGGTCAAGGTCGTCGTCGTGGCCGTCATGTCAGCCGTCTCCGAAACGAGGCCGCCCGCATGGCCGGCCCTCTTACCGGCATGTTAGAACGTGAAGACGGGCTTCGCCACCAGTGATTGCAACACGGGGGTAGAGCACTCGAATATCGGCCTTGCACGCAACCCGAACGGCGTCGGCTCGGCGAGGACGGCGGAACCCATCGCGCCGGTTCGCACCCGGACCGTCACGAGCCGGCCGGTGTCAGCGCGGACCTGGGCCTCGATCGCAGGGGGAATGGCGGCGACGGCGCCCTCGATAAGGACGAGATCGTACGGCGCCTCAGACTTCCAACCGTCGGCGAGCGGCCCGACGACGACACTCACCCCGGGTGCCAGTTCGACCAGCGCACGCTCGGCAAGAGCCGCCAGCCCGGGGTCCTCCTCCAACGCCGTCACCCGCACGCCGCACCGCGCGAGCAACGCCGCCCCGTAGCCGACCCCCGCGGCGACGACGAGCGCCCGCTCCCCCATACCAGGCACCAGGAGTTGGACGAGCCGGGCAATCACCAACGGTTCCATGAGAACGCGGCCGTTGCCCAGAGGCACGTCCTCATCGAAATAGGCTCGGGTCCGCGAGGCGGCCGGGAGGAACCGCTCGCGCGGAAGCTCGCGCATCGCCGACAGGATGCGGGGATCGGTCACCTTGTTGGGCCTGATCTGACTGTCCACCATCCGATTGCGCGCGTCGGTGAAGTCGAAGGTTTCGGTGTCCATGGGAAGAGCTCAGGTGTGTGGGCGCGCCCTTATAGAAGCGTATCGAGCCCTGGGCCAACCCGGGCTTGACCCGTCCGACCGCCAAGCCCGATATACCGCCGCGCTCCATGGTCCGGTGGCAGAGTGGTGATGCAGCGGACTGCAAATCCGCGTATGGCGGTTCGATTCCGCCCCGGACCTCCATCCCATTCGGCCGGTTACCAGCGTTGAACCCCACGCCAGCCGCCTCATCGCCTGTGGCGTCAGCCCCCCGCCGGCGCTGGGCCCGTTCCGCGCGGCTGCAGCAGCTGCGCTTTCGCCAGCGCGCGACGTTCCTGCTGGGTGGTGGGGTGATCGGCCTCGCGGGCGTCGTCATGGCGATCGGCGCCACCGCCGCGCAAGGATTGTTCGACCGGCTGCGCGAGGTGGCGCCGCTCGCCCCGCTCCTGGTGACACCGCTCGGGTTCGCGCTGCTGTCGTGGCTGACGCGACGCTTTGTCCCGAATTCCGAGGGCAGCGGAATTCCGCAGGCGATCGCCGCGCGTAAGCTGTGGAGCGGGGCGGAGCGCGGCAAGCTGGTCTCCTTGTGGATCGGGGTGAACAAGATCCTGTTGACACTGGCGGGCCTCGCCATCGGCGCATCGATCGGCCGTGAAGGGCCGACGGTGCAGGTGGGCGCCTCCATCATGTTCGCCATCGGGCGGCTCTCACCGGCGCGCCAGCCGGGGCTGATCCTGGCGGGAGCCTCGGCCGGCATCGCCGCGGCCTTCAACACGCCGCTCGCCGGCGTGATATTCGGCATCGAGGAGATGAGCCGCTCGTTTAACGAGCGCGCCAACGGACTCATCATCGGAGCCGTGATCGCCGCCGGCATTGTGTCGATCGGCGCTCTTGGCGACTACACATATTTCGGCGTGACGAACGCCACGCTGGGCAGCGCAACGGGCTGGGTGATGGTGCCGTTGTGCGGCATCGCCGGCGGCTTGGCCGGGGGAGTCTTCAGCCGCATCCTGGTCACTTTCGGGCGTGGATTGCCGGGTGTCGCCGGACGAGCAATTAGGAGCCATCGCACGCTGTTCGCACTTGCTTGCGGGCTGGTCGTGGCGCTCTGTGCGATGGGCTCGGACGGCACCGTCTTCGGCACTGGCTACAGCTATGTAAAGACGCTGATCGAGCACGGCACGCCGCTACCACTATCGTTCGGACTGATGAAGCTGCTGGCCACCGCCGCGTCGTCGGTCGCCGGCATCCCGGGCGGCCTGTTCTCCCCGTCGATGGCGGTGGGGGCGGGCATCGGCTACGATCTCTGGGCGTTGCTGCCGGTGGCCCCGGTCGGCGCGGTGGTGATGCTCGGGATGGTCGGCTACTTCGCCGGCGTGGTCCAGGCGCCGATAACCGCCTTCGCGATTGTCGCGGAAATGACCGCCGATCACAATATGATCGTGCCACTTATGGCTAGCGCGCTGATCGCCAGCACGGTCTCCAAGCTGATTGTCCCCGAGGGCGTGTACCACATTCTGGCGCGCAACTACCTGCGCCTGTACGCACCCGAAACCGCCACGCCGGCGCCGGGCGCGGCGCAGGCGGTCGTCCCCCTGCACGAGACCGAGGACTGAGGCTCGCGAACTTGCCAGAACGCATCCGGCGGGGTTCACTGGCGCGTCGACCTTCCCGATCGGATCATCCCGCCCGATGGCTCTCTCGCCAACCACTCGTCTTGCCGTGGATATCGGCGGCACGTTCACCGACCTCGCGCTCGAACATGCCGGCCGGCGGCATACGGCAAAGGTCCTGACCACGTCCGACGCGCCGGAACAGGGCGTGATGGAGGGCGTTCGGGTGGTGCTGGGGGCCGCCGGCATCGCCGCCGATGACCTCGGCATGATCATCCACGGCACGACGCTCGCGACCAACGCGATCATCGAGCGAAAGGGCGCGCGCACCGCGCTGCTGACGACCGAGGGCTTTCGCGACGTGCTGGCGATGGGCAACGAGAGCCGCTACGACCAATACGACCTCGGAATCGTCCTGCCTGAGCCGCTGGTGCCGCGCCATCTGCGCCTGGCCGTGCCCGAGCGGCTGGACAACACGGGCAAGGTGCTGCGGGCGCTGAATGAGCGGGCGGTGCGCGACGCGGCATCGGCGCTGCGGGTCGCACTGGTGGAGAGCGTGGCGATCGGATTCCTCCACTCCTTCGTCAATCCGGACCACGAGCGCCGGACCCGCGACATCCTGGCCGAGGAGCTTCCCGAGGTTCCCGTCTCGCTATCCTCCGAGGTCTCGCCGGAGATGCGGGAGTGGGAGCGCTTCTCCACCACCGCCGCCAACGCCTATGTGCAGCCGCTGGTGCAACGCTACCTGCGTCGGATGCAGGACGGATTGCGCGAACTCGGCGCATCGGCACCGATCTTCCTCATGCTGTCGGGCGGCGGCCTGACCACCATCGAGACGGCGTGTCGCTTTCCCATCCGCCTGGTCGAGAGCGGACCGGCGGGCGGAGCATTGTTCTCGGCCGACGTCGCGAGCCGTTGTGGATTGGACGCCGTGCTATCGTTCGACATGGGTGGCACGACGGCGAAGATTTGCCTGATCGACGACGCCCGCCCGCAATCGGCGCGTAGCTTCGAGGTGGCCCGCGTCGGGCGCTTCAAGAAGGGATCGGGTCTGCCGCTGCGTATCCCGGTGATCGAGATGGTGGAGATCGGCGCGGGCGGCGGCAGCCTCGCGCATGTCGATGCGATGGGACGGATCGGGGTCGGTCCGGAAAGCGCCGGCGCCGACCCGGGTCCCGCCTGCTATGGGCGTGGCGGGACATCGCCGGCGGTGACGGACGCCAATCTTGCTCTCGGCCGCTATGATCCCGGCCGCTTCGCGGGCGGCGCGATGCGGCTTGATCCGACAGCGGCGCGCACGGCGTTGGCCGCGAGCATCGGCGAGCCGCTGGCGCTGTCGGCGGATATGGCGGCCGTGGGTGTGGTGGAGATGGTGGACGAAACGATGGCCAACGCCGCGCGCGTCCACGCGATCGAGTCCGGCAAGACCTACGAGGGGCGGACCCTGATCGCCTTCGGCGGCGGCGGCCCCGTCCATGCGTGCCGGGTCGCCGAGAAGCTTGGCATCGCCCGCATCCTGGTGCCGTCGGGTGCTGGTGTCGGCAGCGCGATCGGCTTCCTGCGTGCCCCGATCGGCTACGAGGTCGTGCGGAGCCTGTATCAGCGGTTCTCCGCCTTCGACGTCGAACGTGTGAATGACGTCCTGGGCGAGATGGAGGACGAGGCGCGCGCGGTCGCCAGGCAGGGCAGCCTGGGCGCCGCGCTCGCGCGGACGCGGAGCGCCTATATGCGCTACGTGGGACAAGGCCACGAAATTCCGGTGCCCCTGCCCGATCACGCGCTGCGCTCCGGCGACGTGGCGGCGATCCGCGCCGGGTTCGATGCGGCGTACACGCGGTTTTACGACCGCCCCGTGCCGGGCTCGGACGTCGAGGTGTTGAGCTTCGCCGTCCAGGTAACGACCGAGGCTCCGGCGGACGTCGCGAATGCGACGCGGCTGTCGCGCCGGGACGGGGTCTCGCGGACCCAGACGGTGCGCGACACGGTGACGGGAGAGATCGCCGAATGGATCGTGCATGACCGCGCCAGCCTGTCGCCCGGCGTCACCGTCGCCGGGCCGGCAATCATCGCCGAGGACGAGACTTCGTCGCTTGTCGCGCGCGGCTGGACCGCGCACGTTAACGAGTTCGGCTACATTGATATGATCCGGGGTTGAGTATGTCGAGGGAATCCGACGCGCTGGCTCGCATCCAGCGCCAGATCATGTGGAACCGGCTGATCGCCGTCGTCGAGGAGCAGGCGCAGATCATGATCCGCACCGCGTTCTCCACCACCGTACGCGAGGCGGGCGATCTATCCGCCGGTGTCTTCGACCTGCAAGGCCGGATGATGGCGCAGGCGGTGACGGGCACGCCGGGCCACGTCAACTCCATGGCCGAGAGCGTCGGGCATTTCCTGCGGAAGTTCCCGGCCGAGACCATGCAGCCGGGCGATCACTACATCACCAACGACCCGTGGCTCGGGACCGGACACCTGCACGACCTGACCGTGGTCACGCCGGCCTTTCATCACGGGCAGATCGCCGGACTGTTCGCTAACACGGCGCATGTCATTGACATCGGCGGACTTGGCATGGGGCCGGAGGGTCGATCGGTGTTCGAGGAAGGGCTGTACATCCCGATCGTCAAGTGCTTCGATCAGGGCCGGCCGAACGAGACATTCTTCGATTTCATCCGCGCCGGCTCCCGCCTGCCGGTGGAGTTGGAGGGCGACATCTACTCGCTGTGCGCTTGCAACGACGCCGGCGCGCGGCGGCTCGCCGAGATGATGGACGAGTTCGCGATGGACCGGCTCGACACGCTCGCGGCGTTCATTTTCGATAGCTCGCTCGCGGCCACGCTCGCCGAGATCGCGCGGCTGCCCAAGGGCGTGTTCCGCGCGGAGATCTATTCCGACGGCTACGACGACCCGGTGCGCCTCGCCGCCGCCATGACGATCAACGAGGCCACGATCGAGGTGGATTTCGCCGGCACGTCCGGCCTGTCGAACCGCGGCATCAACGTCCCACCGGCCTATTGCCGCGCCTATTCGTGCTTCGGCATCAAATGCGTCGTGGCGCCAGACGTGCCGAACAACTGGGCGAGCCTGTCGCCCTTCCACATGACGATCCCGGAGGGCTGCATTCTCAACGCCCCGCGCCCCTATGCCGTGTCGGTCCGTCACGTCGTCGGGCATTTGCTGCCCGACCTGATGATGAGCTGCCTGCATCAGGCGGTGCCTTCGCGGGTCACGGCCGAGGGCGCGTCGGCGCTGTGGAATCCGCCCTTGCGTGGGGGCGGCGCGGTATCCGGTCAGTCGCGGAGCAACCGCCCCGTGGTGGACGATTTCGAGATCATCACCTTCAACTCCGGCGGCACCGGCGCGCGCCCGGGCTCCGACGGGCTGAACGCCACGGCGTTTCCGTCCGGCGTCAGGACGATGCCGGTCGAGGCGACCGAGAACGTCGCGCCGGTGGTGTTCTGGCGCAAGGAACTCCGCCCCGATTCCGGCGGTGCCGGGCGCACGCGCGGCGGTGTGGGCCAGGTGATGGAGATCGCCACGAAGGGCGACCTGGAGTTCGCGGTGAACGCCATCTTCGACCGCGTGGGCCACGCGCCGAAGGGCCGCGAGGGTGGCCTCGACGGCGCACCCGGTGTGGTCCGCCTGAAATCGGGCACCGCGCTTCGCA
>JBDTFI010000406.1:0-2772 GCA_039938035.1 Acetobacteraceae bacterium
CAGATTTATCAATGAGGAACTCGGGGGAGTGTTGCTCCTCCGCAAATCCCCTGATCCCGATACTACGCCGTAACGGTAGATCACCCAATCACGCGTTGGGCACTACAGAGTTACGAACGCCGCCAGTTCTCAAGAAAATCCGCCACCCGCACTCAGGTCTCATAAGCGGCCAACACGGCTTTGGCCTCCACAAGGTGGCGGAGACGGAGGCTGTAAAATGGAAGCGTGGTGGTGGGTCGGGTATCGGGCACACCCAACAGCGTAGAAGCAATCGTAGAACATAAGAAGAACACGACATCAATCGTGTGTAGAACCCGCTTCATCCGGCGTTGCATAATCCCTGTTAGACGCCGAGTTCTGCAACTACGTGACTGATATAATTAGATTGTCTGAAGACTTCTAATCTGTGGGTCGCTGGTTCGAATCCAGCAGGGCGCGCCACTCAGACCATCGGGAGTCCAAATCTTCGAGGCTTCCCGCCGCCGCTCTCAAACAGATGTCTCAATCAGGCAGTCAGTTTCCTGGCTTGCGCCTCGAAGTGCCGGTTGCGTTTCTCGGCTTGGCGATGGTGATCAGTGCCGTTGGGCTCGCCGTCGACTACCGGCATCGGTTTGGATGGTAGTAGCACCACCTCGCGTGCCCCGGCCCGGGACCAGGTTCCTCCACGATACACGCAGTCGTGGTTAGCGCGATCCCCAGCAGAAGCAACAGCGCAGTCAGGCGGGGCATTCGTCACACTCCTCGACCGGCGGCATCGCGACCTCTCGCTACCGCCTTCGCGCGAACTGGCGGTGTAGCTTGCTCACGCCGCGCCCAGGTCGGTTCCATCCCCCAAACCGGGAGGGAGACGCAATTCAAAACGGCTTGTCAGGTGCACGGACCAGCGTCACGATCAAGCGACGCGTTGTGCCGCAGGGGGGCGAAATCCATGCTGGCGGTCGGCTGCCTGATCCCGCTCGTCCTAATCGTCGCCGGTGGTGCAGCGGGCTGGGCCATCGGCGGCCAGCACGATGAACTTGTCGGTGCCGTGGGTGGCGGCGTCATCGGCGTGGCCGCGATGATCGCGCTGGTCTGGGGATGGGAACGCATCCGCAACCGCGACCCCTAGGCTCGCAGTGGAACCAACGCGCCGCCCGATCGTTGCGAGTCCTCCCGCCCCCGGGCGGGTGCGAGGCACGAACTCCGAAAGGCCATCATCATGAGCGATTCGACCGAAGGGACTACCTCGCCGACCGCCGCGGAGGGGAAACTGTACGACGCCCAGGGGCAGGTCATACGGGGCAGCGCCCGTGATCGTCAGGCTGCCACGGGAATGGGTCAGCTCACCGCCTATATCCGCGAGCAACCGGTCTCCGCCGCCCTGCTCGCGTTCGGGCTCGGCTACATCGTCGGAAAGATCATCTGAACCGACCCGGCCGGGCGTGCATACCACACGCTCGTTGGCGCAGCATCGCGTCGAACCCGGCGAAGACGCGGCGCATTTGCGGCGCCTTGTAGGGGAACAGGTCGGAGGGGTCCATCAGGTGGATAATGGCGGCAACGTCGACCTCGAACACCAGCAGCCGGCCATCCGGAGCCTCCGCACAGTCGAGCTGGAAATAATCGAGGCCCATCCAGTCATTCAGGCCAGCAAATGCCGCCGCGTGACGGGCGGCGAAACCGACGTCGAAATTCGCCATCGCCGACGCCTCCTCAGCTCGGCGCGTCGCGTCCTCCGCCATCCCAGCGTTGAGGTAGTGCACCATCCAATGCCGCGACGTCGCCATGTGGCAGAGGAACGGCGCCCCATCGATCATCGCGACGCGCAGCTTGCGGTAGAGCCCGCCCGCATCGCGATAATCGACGAACTCGGCAATGAAAAACTCCCCAGCCCTTGTGTCCCCCAGATAGGCGTCGAGGTCGGCGCTGCCGTCGATCCTCACGAGGCCCTGCCCCCCGTGCGAGCCCATCGGGCGAATCAGCGCCGGGGCACCCAGCAGCGGGATAGAGGCGGTGCCGTCCAAGTACGCCGACAGCGCCTCACGCGAGGCACGCGTCGTCGGCGGGCTGCACAGGCCGGCGATCGGTGCCAGGCCCTCGGCGACGGTGTCGCGCGCGAGCCGGGCGATCGCGGCGGGATCGTTCAGAACCGGGCGCGGCCAGGCGGCGTGCAGCGCCCGTAGCCGGCGCAGCGTCACCGGGTCGGATTCACTGACCGCGAAGAAGGCGACGTCGTGATCGGGTACGCGCGCGGGAAGCGGCTGGCCCGGGACCACGAACAGCAGGTCCAGCCGCACGTCGAGATGCGCGGTGATGAAGTCGAGCGGCGTGTTGATCATGAGATCGCCCGGCGCCACCAGCGCCAGCAGCCGCAGCGGCCGGTCCGAGCACGTGGCGAAGGCCTCGGCGACCCGGAACAACCGGCATTCCGCCAGCGCCCGGCGTTGCAATGCCTCGGCCTCGGCGTGGCGAAACCGCAACGCGTGCGCCTGGGCGCGGTCGAGCGTAAGTGCCGCCTGCTCCGCCGACGTGTCGGCGGAGCGGTCGACGAACGTCAGCAGATCGTCCAGCCCGTGATCGTCGTATGCGCGATGGGCAAGCGCCGCCGTGCCGCGGATCAGCGGTGGCGCGCAATCGGCGGCGAGTGCCGGGACGACATCGGCAAAAACGGGACTGAGGTGCAACCGAGACTCCTGCTCGGCCGCATGCTCGTGCGAAAAGGCTGAAGGCCGCGTTAATGACGCATCGGGCTCACGCGACGCGCGTGGGTGCCTGCTCCCCAACTCCCATGAG
>JBDTFI010000407.1:0-4632 GCA_039938035.1 Acetobacteraceae bacterium
TGTAGGGCTCCCACACATTCGGGCCGTGGGTCGGCAGATAGTGGACGTAGCAGCCGTCCTCGTCGGCGAAATTATGGCCGCGCCAGCGATTGTCGGCCTTCATCCTGGCGCGCATGTCGGCGGTGAACGGCACGCGGAAATCGGTGCCGCGCGGGTCGGAGAACCGCAGGTCGAAGTCGCCGGAATCGGGGAACAGCCGGTTGGTCGCGCGGATGATCGCGCCCAGCACGTCGATGGGAAAACGCGCCTGCGGCGTTTGCAGCAGGTCCCAATCGCGGAAGAACGTAATCTTCACCCAACGTTGCCCCTTGCCGCGCCGCAGCGCCTTGCAGAACGGATCGAACACCGAGGCGAACCAGCTTGACACGACGAAGGTCGCGCGTTCCAGGATCGGCCGCACGGACTCGGGAATGGCGACGTAGCGGGTGCTCTCGCCCATGAACATCTCGAACGTGGCGCCCCGGGCACGGGCGATCCCCTGGATCGCCTGCACGACGCGCGGATCGAGCAGCGGATCGGTGAGCATCAGCACATGATCGCCGGCGCGGATCGCGAACACGCGATGGAAATTGTCGAGCGCTTGCACGTATTCCGTAAGGGTCGCGGTCGGGTGGTCATCCGGCTTCGGCAGCCCCCGACGGGTGCGGGAGGCAAGAATCTCGGCGGCGCTGTTCGGAACCTTGATCGGACTGTCGGCCATCACGCACCTCTCTCCTCGCGCCGAGTGAGACCGGAACGCCAGACACCGTCAAGAGCCGCGCATGGGATGACAATGACGGGCGTTCGGCTATTGTCGCGCCCAATTCGGGGAATGGGGGAGCCGGAATGGTCACCGACACGCCACGCGGGATCACGCGGCGCACCTGGCTGGCTGGCGCCGCAGCAGCGGGCACGCTGCCCGCTCGGGCCGTCCTGGCCCAGTCCGGCAAACCGCTGCGGATCGGGCTCCTGAACTCCTTCAGCGGCATCTTCGCTGTCCTGGGCGAGGACAATCTGAACGGCATGTCGCTCTCCTTCGCCCAGGACGATTGGCAGGCCGGCGGCCGCCACGTCGAGATCATCAAGGAAGACGACCAGATCAATCCGCAAATCGGCCTGCAAAAGCTGAAGAAGCTGGTCGAGAGCGACAAGGTCGACATGGTTGTAGGAATCCAGGCCAGCAACGTCGCGATGGCGGTGCTCGACTACGTGCGCGCCAACAAGGTCTTCTTCATCTGCTCGGGCGCCGGCACGTCGGGTTTGACCCGCAATCCGATGCCGAACCTGTTCCGCACCAGCTTCAGCAGCCCGCAGGCCTCCGCCGTCATCGCCAAATGGGTGCTCGACAATGTCGGACCGGAGACGATGTGCATGTCGGCGGACTACGCCGGCGGGCGCGACACGATTTCCGAGTTCAAGCGCTTCTACGTGAAGCAGGGCGGGCGCGTCAGCAAGGAGATCTATGCCCCGCTCGGCACCAGCGATTTCAGCGTCTATCTGGCGGACCTTCAGGCAGCGAACGGCAAGAGCCTCTATGCGTTCTACGCCGGCTCCGACGCGGTCCGGTTCGTGAAGCAATACGCGGAATACGGGCTGAAGGACAAAATCCGCCTGAGCTGCCTGGGCTTCATGGTGGAGAGCGACGTCCTGCCGGCGCAGGGCGACGCCGCCCTGGGGATCGTCAGTTCGCTGCATTACGCCGACACGCTCGACAACCCGGCGAACAAGGCGTTCGTCGCCGCGTACCGGACGAAATACAAGAAGTTTCCGAGCGTGTACTCCGAATACGGCTACGTCACCGGCGAGGTGATCAAGCAGGCCATGAAGACGCTCGGCGGCGATACCAGCCAACTCGGGAAGCTGGAGGAGGCGGTCGCCTCGGTGAAGCTCGACGCGCCGCGCGGCCCGTTCGCGTTCAATCCGGTCAGCCACAACCCCATCGAGAACGAATATGTGCGAGTGGTGGCGGAGGTCGATGGGCGGCTCGCCAACAAGGTGATCTCGACGACGCCGAACGTGAGCGACACCGCGCTCGACGCATAGGCGGTGCATTTTCTGATCACTCAGGTGCTGAACGGCCTGGTCTCGGGGATGATCCTGTTCCTCACCGCCGCCGGGCTGTCGCTGATCTTCGGGCTGATGAACGTGGTCAACGTCGCGCACGGCTCGTTCTTCATGCTCGGCGCGTTCGTCGGCCTCTCCGTCCAGCAGTTCACCGGCAGCTTCTGGGCGGCACTCCTGCTGGCGCCGCTTCCGGCCTTGTTGCTCGGGGCGGTGATGGAACGCGTGTTCATCCGCCCGCTGTACCGGCGCGGGCATCTCGATCAGGTGCTGCTTACCTTCGGCTTCACCTTTGTCTTCGTGGACGCGGTGCGCTGGCTGTGGGGCTCCGGGATCAGCAGCGTGTCCGTCCCACCCGTGCTGGACGGCATCGTCCGCCTCGGCGGCATCGTCGTCCCGAAATACCGCTTGTTCCTGATCTTCGTGGGCCTGCTGCTGGCGCTGGTCCTGTGGCTGGTCATCGAGCGGACAAGGTTGGGGGCGATGGTGCGCGCCAGCGTCGATGACGCGCCGACTGCGGAGGGGATGGGCATCAACGTCCCGCTCCTCCAGTCGAGCGTCTTCGCGGCGGGCGTCGGGATCGCGGCTCTGGGCGGGGCGGTGGCGGCGCCGATCATTGGCGTTTACACCGGCATGGACATCGAGATCCTGATCCCCGCCTTCATCGTCGTCGTCATCGGCGGGATGGGCAGCCTGAGCGGCGCGTTCTTCGGCAGCGTATTCGTCGGCCTCGCCGATACGTTGGGGCGGAGCTACTTGCCCGGGCTGTCGCTGTTTCTCGTCTACGTGGTCATGATCGTGGTCCTGCTGACCCGGCCCGCCGGGCTGTTCGTCGCGCGGCGGAGTTGACCCGGTTCGCACCGCTCGCGGCGGCGGCGCTGCTTGCTCTCGCGCCGGCCGTGCTGGGCAATTACGGGATCGGGCTGCTGACCGAGTGCCTGATCTTCGCGATCTTCGCGATGAGCCTCGATCTGCTGATCGGCTATACCGGCCTGCTCTCCTTCGGCCATGCGGCGTTCTTCGGCCTGAGCGCTTATGCCGTCGTGACGCTGAACGTCCATCTGGGCGTCAATGGCTGGCTTGGCCTGGGCGCGGGGATCGTGCTCTCGACGATGTTCGCCGTGCTGGTCGGCGCGGTGTCCATCCGGGTCAGCGGCATCGCCTTCCTGATGGTGACCTTGGCGTTTGCCCAGTTGGTGTTTTCGGCCGCGCTGAAATGGCGTGACGTGACCGGCGGCACGGACGGCTTAGGCGGCCTCGTGCGTCCCCGCCTGTTCGGCAGCAGTTTGGATAATCGGGTGACCATGTTCTACCTCGCTTTTGCGTGCCTCGTTGCCAGCGTCTGGGCGCTGCGCCGGTTGGTGGCGGCACCCCTCGGCAGCGTGTTCATCGGCATCAAGGAGAATGCCGCGCGGATGCACGCGCTGGGCTACAAGGTCCAGCGTTTCAGGCTGCTGTCGTTCACCATCGCCGGTGCCTTCGCCGGGCTCGCCGGTGGGCTGTACGGGTTGTTCAACGGCTACATCTCCACCGACGCACTGAACTGGAGCGTATCGGGTGACGTGGTCATCATGGTGATCCTGGGTGGCGCCGGCACGATCGTCGGCCCGGCGATCGGTGCGGCGATTTTCCTGGTGATGAAGGACGTCGTCAGCTCCTGGACCGACCATTGGATGTTCCTCATCGGCGCCGTGTTCATCGCCTGCGTCATGGTGCTGCCGCAAGGGGTGTGGGGCGCGGTGCTGCAAGTGACCGGCCGGCGGCGATGAGCCTGTTGCGGACGGAGGAGCTGACCAAGAGCTATGGCAAGCTCGTCGTCACCCGCGACGTGAGCCTTGGCGTTGAACGCGGCGAGCGGCACGTCATCATCGGGCCGAACGGCGCCGGCAAGACCAGCCTGCTGCACCAGCTCGGCGGCCAGCAACGGCCAAGCTCCGGACGGATCTGGCTCAAGGGCGAGGATGTGACCGGCTTCGCTCCGGAGGAAATCTGCCGGCGTGGAGTCGCGCGGACGTTTCAAGTGAACAATCTGTTCCGCAATCTGTCGATGCTCGAGAACGCGCGCCTCGCGGTTCAGGCGCGCCATGGCCGACCCTTCGACCCGCTCCACCGCGCGCTGGCGGATCGGCATCTGCTGGGCCGCGTGGAGGCGGTGCTCGCCGCCGCGCATCTTCGCGTCGCGTTCGACCGGCCGGTGCGCGCGCTGTCGTATGGGGAGCAGCGCCAACTGGAGTTGGCGCTCGCCCTGGCGAGCGATCCGGACGTGCTGCTGCTGGACGAGCCGACGTCGGGCATGTCGCCGGTGGAAACCGAGGCGATGATCGGACTGGTGCGCGGATTGCCCACGAGCCTGGGATTGTTGATGATCGAGCATGATATGAAGGTCGTGTTCGGCGTCGCCGATCGGGTAACCGTGCTGTATTTCGGCGAGGTGTTGGCGACCGGGACGCCCGATCAGATACGAGCCGACGCGCGGGTGCGCGAAGTCTATCTGGGATCGGTTCACTAGCTGTGCTCGAATTGCACGCCGTTTCGGCGTCCTACGGCGATGCGAGCGTGCTTCGGGACGTGTCGCTTCGCGTCGCGGCCGGC
>JBDTFI010000408.1:0-4307 GCA_039938035.1 Acetobacteraceae bacterium
CGAGCTTAAGGCCAGAATCCTTGCCTACCTCGACGACATCAACCGCGACCCGGTCATCCACCAATGGACCTACAAGATCGCCGATGCGGCGTGATAGGAGTCGATCCATGGAAACGCCGTACTAGTCCGCCAGGAGACGATTTGCTCGAGCACGTCGGTGAGCCAGGCCATCGGATCGACCCCGTTCAGCTTCGCCGTTTGGATCAGGGTCATTGCCAGCGCCCAATGCCGGGCCCCGCCGTCGGATCCAACGAACAGCGCATTCTTGCGCGTCATGGTGTGGGATGGCGCGCTCGACCACGTTGGTGTCCATCTCGACGCGGCCGTCGTCGAGGTACACCAGTAGACTGGGCCAATGCCGTATCGCGTAGCGGATCGCCTTGACCAGGTCGGACGCGGCAGACACGCGATCCGCTTGGATCTGTAGCCAGCCATGCAAAGCCTCCACGACGGGTCGACTTCGCGCCTGCCACACGCCGCCGAAGCGCGTCGTTTATGGCCCGAGCGCCAGCCCGGTCTGGATCCCGCGCGGTTGATCTTCCTCGACGAAACGCCGGATCAAGTCTGGGGCAGGCTCTGGACCAAGACGAACATGACCCGGCTGCGCGGGCGCAGCCGCCATGGCGCGCGCCTCATCGGGAGTACCCATACGGTCATTGGAAGACCACCACCTTCCTCGCCGGCCCGCAACACGATCTACTCGTGGCGCCCCTGGGTGCTCGATAGCGCGATCAACGGCCGCGCCTTCCTGGGCCAGGTCGATCAGGATTTGGTCAGAGATTCCCTAGAAATCCTCGGCCAGTCGGCGACTCGGCGGCCGGCATAGGCGCTGTCGGCGAAGGCGTGTGGGACGAAGGGGAAGCGCGAGCGCGCGTAATGACTGCAACACGGGTGAAATGAAGCCCTAGCGGCCGCCTGATCAGGCCGGCGTGGCGGCGGCGCCGAACAGCAGGACGCGCATCCCGTAGTAGAAGGCGATGGTGCCCGCCAGCGCCGCGCAATAGACCACCGGGGCGAGCGCCACCGGCCGGCTCAGTCCGCGCGAATGGTGATCGACCGCGACGGCGAGCAGCACCACGATGATCGGCGCGTGGCCGATCGCGTCGATCTTTCCGAACGGGCCGATCGCGCCGATGAACATCGCCATCAGGATCACCGCGGCGGAACGGCGCAGCAGCGGCGTCCACAGCATGGCGAAGGCCAGGCTGAACTCCACGAACCCGGCGGCGCACATGTAGAATTGCGGGCTGAAGCCGAATCCCATGTCGGGATGGATGACGAACAGCGGATAGGTCCACTGCGGATAGGCCCATTTCTCCACCGAGGCCCACATCAGCGTGATGGCGGCGCCCCAGCGCAGCACGTCCATCGGGCGCACGCGCCAGGTCCGGCCCAGCCCGGTCATCGCGATGTAGGCGGCCGAGGTCAGGAAGATCGGGTAGTCGAGCATGTGGTAGAGGCCGTATTCGCGTATTCCCAGGCCATAAAGGATGACGATTCCAACGGCCGACCACACCATCGTCGGCCGCCACAGCATCCCGATCGCGATCGAGAGTTGCAGCCAGGGGACGAAGTCGATGCCGGTCTTCAGCTCCGGCGTGAGGATGATGCCCCCTATCGCCCAAAGGCGGACATCTTTACGCGTCACCGAGAGCGGGGTGAGTCAACTGAAGGTTATCTTCGAGGCGGGAAGCGAGGCCACGCCAACGAGATCGATGCCATGCCCGGCCGCGCCGACCGTCAGCATGGTGCCCCCGTGTCCATCCGACGCCTGGTGGGTGGCGCCCTGAAGCGACTTGCCGATCACGATGTGGTCGCGGCCGATCGCGAAATCCTCCACCTTGAGCAGGCCGCCGCCCGCGGGGAACACGTACTGGCCGGAGCCCGGGCCGCCGGTCACGTCGAGCGTGCCGGTGCCGGCGATGAAACCGTTGTTGTTGGAACTCGCGGTGACGGTGTCGGTGCCCGTGCCGCCGGTCACGGCGACCGCGCTTGGGCCGATGAAGCGCATTTGCACCGTGCCCGAGCCGAGCCGCAGGATTTCGTATGAGATCCCGGCCGACGAGACGGTGTCCACGCCGGCGGCGACCGATTGCGAGACGCTGCCCACGCCGACGGCGGTCCGCGAGGAGCCGGACGTGACTACCGGAACGCTGGCCGCGGTGCCTTTCTGATCCATGACCCTCATGGTGGTGGTCGTGGGAGGCGGGGGTTGCGCGGCGACGCGCGCGGTGCCGTCCGCCGTCGCCGTCGCGGTGCCGGGCGACTTCTCCGCCAGGGTCACCGCTACCGTGTCGGTCCCGGCCGCCGCATAGGTGTGCGATCCGGTCACGGTGAATGACCCCTTGGCCCCGCTCACCACGCCCGCCGTCGCTTTCGTGCCGTCGCCCCAGTTGATCGTGGCGGTCAATCCGCTCGCGAGGATCGAGGCGTTGCTGTCGGTGAACGTCACGACCGTGCCCGAGAAGGATTGGCCGGCGGTGGCGTTGATCGTCGCTGCCTTCGTGGTCAGCACATCCGCTGGTGGCGGCGAGCCGCCGCTGCCGGCGTTCTGCGCGGCGAACACCGCCTGCAGCGCCGGATCGGTCGACAGCGCCGTATCGCCGTCCTGGGTGCCCCAGCTGTAGGCGTAATCGAAGCTGGGATGCGGGACATATTGGCCCCAGGTCGTGAGGATGGTCTGTTCCTGCGCCGGGGTCGGCAGCGTCCAGGACGCGTACGGGCCGCTCGCCGCGCCGAACGCCTGATAGATCGGCACGATCGCGCTCTGCGGTATCCCCTCCGCTTCCGCCGCGTTCACGGCATCGCCGATGACGCCGTAGTTCGCGCCGCCGGCGAATTGCGGCCGGATCGGGTACGGGTCGAGCCCGAACAGGTCGATGTCGGTGTTGGCCGGATTGAACCCGTAGGACACGTTGATCGGATCGCCGTTGTTCTCCAGGACGATGAACGTCTTGGCACCGGGATCGACCGCGTGGACGTAATCCGATTCGGCCTTCAAGTTCGCCGCGCTGACATCCGGCCCCGGCTCGTCGGCGAGATAGAAGCCAAAGACCTTCGGGTTGCCGACGAGTGGCTGGACCATCGACTGGAAGGCGGCGGTGTTGCCGCCCGTGTAGCCGAGGTACACCAGTGCCTTCACACCGGCGGGCAGCGCGTTCACTCCGCCGACGCCGCTGACATCGGCGAGATTGAAGCCATCGACGCCCGGCGCGTAGGTGTTGCCCACGAGATTGGCATTCGGCGCATAATGAAGCGTGGTCTGCGGGGTGGCCATGCGGTCGGTCGCTCCTGCTGTGGATGACTGTGGGACTACGAACGGGGGCGACTCGAAACCATCGACACGCCCTTTCGCCCGGTTGGGAGTTGGACTGCACACCGGAAGCGGGACACGGAGAAAGGAAGCACTGCTCTAGAGAACAGATATCCAGGTGCCCTATCGGATGTGCGACTGTGTTCCCGCCAGCGCGCGCTGGGTCAACCCGTTGAGTCGTTTCTTACGCAAGTGACATGCGCCGGTGAGATGGTTGATCGAAGGCAGCCGTGAAGGCTGGCACCCGGCAGCGGTGAAATTCTCCGGAACCGGGAACGGCCGCGTCGTGGTGCAACCAGGGGCGATGTTCAATGGCGCCGTCGTTGGGGGAGCGGCACCAACACGCTAGAGCTAGCCGCGGGAAGCGAATCGATCAGCGTGGCACCGGGCCTCTTCAACAATTTCGGCACGGTGGTAGCGGATGGCGGGTCGAACTGGACCCTTACCAATGCCGACACTGGAGCATCAGAGCTGTTCCAGCTCGACAGTGCGTCCACCCTGAATGTGGCCGCCGCCCTCGGAACCGACGCCCAGTTCAGCTTCCTCGGCGGCAGTGATCTCGTGGTTGCGGACACCTCGACCTTTGGCACGGCGGTTGGGAGTGGCGCGTATGCGGGGCCGCTGCTGGAAGACTTTGGCGCCGCCGATGCCACACGGAGATGCTCAAACGCGCGTTTCTCGGCTGGCTGCGGGGAGAGGCGGAGCACTCCCAGATGGCGGTGGTTCCGACGCTGGCGGAAGAGGATGCGCGGCACCCGAAGGGAGTGTCCAGAAACTGGGGGGATGAGGACGGAAGCGATATGACCGGTCGAGCCGCTGCCGGCTGGGGGATCGGATGGGATGGGTTTTGCGGCTGGTCGAAACGGAGACTAGTACGGCGTTTCCATGGATCGACTCCTATCACGCCGCATCGGCGATCTTGTAGGTCCATTGGTGGATGACCGGGTCGCGGTTGATGTCGTCGAGGTAGGCAAGGATTCTGGCCTTAAGCTCG
>JBDTFI010000409.1:0-6621 GCA_039938035.1 Acetobacteraceae bacterium
CGGCTTTCCCTTGCCGGCCGAGCCGATCGGCCCGCCCCATTTGGCGACATCGCGCCAACTCGGGTGCGCGCCCTCGGTGCCGATCACCCGGATGCCACGCTCGGCCATTGCCCCAATCAGCCCGGCGACGTCGGGCTGATCACGCGGCAGGGCCGCCAGATCGACGATGACGGGGCGGGCGTCGAAAAACGACGGCGCACGGCCGATCTGCGCGTCCAGCGCGGCCAGCCAGTCGGCGACCGGCGGCTCCGGCGCCAGGACGAGCGCCATGAAGGAACGGCCACGGACTCGGATGAATGGGGGCGACTCGGTTGCGGACACGCCCAAGGCCTATCGCGCGCCGCCGTCAACGGTCAACGCATTCCGAGCGCACCGGGGCGACGAATTCTGATCGCCAGACGCGCTAGAAGGGTGACACGCGACGGAAGCCCGCGTTCAATAGGGACATGGACATTGCTGTCCCCGAGATCAGCCCCGATTCCGCCCCGCCGCTTTGCGTGGATCGCCCGTTGCGTCAGACCGCGCCGGTTGTCCTCGCCTCGCCCCATTCGGGGCGCGAATACCCGCCCGCGTTCATCGCCGCGGCACGGCTGACCGCGCTCAGCCTGCGCCGCAGCGAGGACAGCTTCGTCGACGCACTGTTCGCCGACGCCCCCGCCCACGGCATCCCGCTTCTCTCGGCAACGTTCCCCCGCGCCTATTGCGACGCAAACCGTGAGGCGTGGGAACTCGATCCGGCGATGTTCGACGACATCCTCCCGGCCTGGGTCAACACCACCAGTCCCCGCGTCGGGGCCGGGCTGGGCACGATCGCCCGCGTGGTGGCCACCGGGGAGGCCATCTATCGCGGCAAGCTGCGCTTCGCCGAAGCCGAGCGCCGGGTGCGGAACTGCTGGCAGCCGTTTCACGACACGCTCTCGGCGCTGATCGGCGGCACGCGGGCGAGCTTCGGCGGCTGCCTGCTGATCGACTGTCATTCCATGCCCTTCCACGGTTCAGCCGGACGGGGCGCGGACATCGTGCTCGGTGACGCGCACGGCACCGCTTGCTGCCCGGCGGTCACCCGCGCCGCCGAGCACGCGCTGAGCAGGCTCGGCTACACGGTCCGCCGCAACGACCCCTACGCGGGCGGCTTCATCACGCGCCATTACGGCCGTCCGAGGGAAGGCGTCCACGCCTTGCAGATCGAGATTGCCCGCGGACTCTACATGGACGAGGACCGCATCGCCCCGCTCGCGCGGTTCGATGCGGTCCAGGCCGACATGGCTGCTCTGATCGCCCAACTGGCGAAGGACGCCGGGGAGTTGATGGATTTGCGGGCGATCAGGTAGCCGTTATCCGACCGCTCAGAGTCCGCTCATCCGCACGCGATCGCGCTCCACTTCCGCCTGCGTCGGCGTATAGACCGGCGCGGCTGGGTCGAAACGATCCCACCCGGACGCCCGATACGCCCGATCCCGCTCGCTCCAGTCCGCCGGGCTGCGTGCGGCCATGATGGCCTCGGCGCGCGCTACATCTGCATCGGCGCCGCGCACGGTCACTAACGAACCGCCGCGACGGACGCCCTCGGCGTAGACGTTCGCCTCGTTCTCGGGAACGCCGGCATGGGTCAGCGAACCGACCAGCCCGCCGGTCGCCGCACCAGCCACCGCGCCCACGCCCACGCCCGCGAGGGTCGCGACGAGCCACCCGGCGGCGACGACGGGGCCGACGCCGGGAATGGCGAGCAGCCCGATGCCGGCCAGCAAGCCGACACCGCCGCCCAGAATGCCGCCGGCGGTCGCGCCGGTTCCGGCGCCGGTGCCGGTATCGGCGGCGACGGGGCTGTATCGGTCGCCACGGTTGTTGGCGACGATGCTGATGTCGCTATGTGGGATGCCGGCCGCTTCCAGGTCGTTCACGACCTGAACGGCATCGGTGTGGTTGTCATAAAGTCGGGTCACGGTGCGCATGGTTTCACGATCTCCTGATCTGCGATGGCCGGATTACGTGGGCTGCTGGCCGACATTGCCCTTGTAGTCGACCCACACCTGAACCGGATGGCCGTTCAGCTGCGCGGTGCCGCGCCAGACGCCGTCTTTGTCTTTCGTCAGACCGGAGACATCGGCGAACCCGTTCTTCTCAAGCCGGGACTTCGCCTGGCCGTCGGTGAAGCTGTTGGCGCCGTGCGCCGGCATCGGCGCGTTCGCGTTGGTCGTGGCAACCGCCTGATTGGTGTTCCCGGATGCCGCGGCGACGCTCCCGCCGTTCTGGTTGGCGTTGCTCATCGGCGCCGGCACGGGCGTCGATGACGGGGTGGTCTGAGCCATCGCCACGCCGCTTGCGAACGCGGCTGCGATAATCCCGAGCGCGAGGGATTTCATGCGGTCCTCCTTGTAAAGCGTGAGCCACACAAGGTGGAATCCGAAACCGCGAATGCGATGCAAGAATAGGTGAACGAAAGTGGAGGGCGGAGGCCATGAAACCGCCTAAAAGTGGCCTGACTATCGCCGCACCACTCCTTTCACGCACTACTTCCGTATGATCGTTCCGATGCCGCCCTCGGTGAACAGTTCCAGCAGGCACGCGTGCTCCATCCGCCCGTCGAGGATCACCGCGCCCTTGGCGCCCCGGCGCACCGCTTCGGCGCAGTTCTCGACTTTGGGGATCATGCCGCCGGTGATCATGCCGCTCGCCACGCCGCGTTCCACGTCGGCGACGGTCATCTCCGGGATCATGCGCTTCTCGGCGTCGAGCACGCCGGGCACGTCGGTCAGCATCAGCAGCCGCGTCGCCCCCAGCGCCCCGGCGACCGCCCCGGCCACGGTGTCGGCGTTGATGTTGTAGGTCTGCCCGTCCGCCCCCATGCCGACCGGGGCGATCACCGGGATCAGCCCGGCGCCGGTCAGCGCGTGGATGACGCGCGGATCGACCGATTCCGGCTCGCCGACGAAGCCCAGATCGAGCATCTCCTCGATATGGCTGCCCGGATCGCGCTTGGTCCGCACCAGCTTGCGGGCGCGGATCAGTCCGCCATCCTTGCCGCAGATGCCGACCGCCATCGCGCCTGCCTGATTGATCAGGCCCGCGACCTGTTTGTTGACGGTGCCGGCGAGCACCATTTCCACCACCTCGACCATGGCCGCGTCGGTGACGCGCAACCCGTCGATGAAGGTCGACTGGATGGCGAGGCGCTTCAGCATCGCGTTGATCTGCGGCCCGCCGCCGTGCACGATCACCGGGTTGATGCCGACCTGCTTCAGCAGCGCGATGTCCTCGCCGAACTGCCGCGCCAGCGCCTCCTCGCCCATCGCGTGGCCGCCGTATTTCACGACGATCGTGGCGCCGGCATAGCGGCGCAGGTACGGCAGCGCGAGTGCGAGAGTACGTGCCTGCTCGGCGGCGGCCTCATGGGTCGGCGGGATCATGGCCCGGTGCTACGGTGCCCCTGATCGTCGGTCAAGCAACCTCGAACGCCGCCTTGCCGCCGTCGGCGACTACGCGCCCGCGCCGGATGACCGTGCGCCGCCCCGGACGCTGCGCCACCGCCTCGGCGACCGTCTCCGCGTCGACCAGCACGAGATCGGCATAGGCGCCTTGTGTCAGCCCGTAATCGGCAAGCCCCAACGCCCGCGCCCCGCCGCCCGTGCAGGCCTCCAGCGCCAGTGCCAACTCGTCGTCGCGGCGCAGATTGTTGCGAAGGCCAAGGAACATCGCACGCTCCAGCATGTCCGCGTTCCCGTACGGCCCCCAGGTGTCGCGGATGCCGTCCGATCCGGCGCACACCACGACCCCCGCCTGTGTCAGACGCTTCAGCGGCGGCGCCGTCCGGGACGCGGGGCCGGTGGTCATGATCGCGACGCCCGCCTCCGCCAGCCCCGCGATCAGCGGGTCCACCAGCACCGGGTCGGGCGTTCCCAGGCAGAAGGCGTGGCTGACAATGACTCTCCCCGCCATGCCGAGAACGCGCGTCCGCTCGATGATCAGCTCCATCGAGAACGCGCCCATCTCGCCCGGCTCATGCAGATGGATGTCCACCCCGCGCCCGAATCGCTCGGCGAGGCCGAACACCGCGTCCAGATGGCCCTTCGGATCGCGGTCGATGGCGCAGGGATCGAGCCCGCCCACGGTCTCCGCGCCGAGCCGCAGCGCCTCTTCCATCAGCGCGAGCGTGCCCGGCCGCACCAGCAGCCCGCTCTGCGGAAACGCCACGAGGTCGATGCCGACATACGCCGCGAGCGCCTCGCGCATGGCCATCACGCTTTCGACGCCGGAGATCCCGACATCGGTATCCACATCCACATGCGTGCGGACATGCGTCGTCCCATGCGATACCGACAGCGCCACCTGCCGCCCCGACTGCCGCCGCGCATCGATCGGCAGCGCGCGCCGCTGCTGGCGTTCATTGTCGATCTTGTCGATCAGCCGCGGCCCAACTGCGTTGTGATACCACGCCATGCCGAGCAGATTCTTGTCGAGATGGGTGTGCGCCTCGATCAGTCCAGGAAGCGCGAGGCGTCCGCCGCCGTCCAGGGGCAGCAAGCCGACCGAGTGCGTCGGGCCGATGGACACGATGTGGCCATCGCGGATTTCGATGTCCGCGGTCTCGCCGCCATTCGGCCGAACATTCGCGAGCAGCATGTCTTGGGTCATTTCGGTTTCCTCTACGATGAAGGATGCACGCCACGGAGGTCGTGTAAAATTCTCCCCTTGATGTTCGGACATATTTGACCGATACTGACATGCGTGAAGGCGAACGACCTCATCCGCCGCTTAAGTCGCCTCGCGACGAGGCGTGGATGGGAGATAAAGGTGACGGAAGGCGGCAGCCACACCAAGGTGGTGCTTGAACGCCACCGGACAGTTATTCCGCGACACGCGCGCGACCTGAAGACGGGAACGCTCCGCGCCATTCTGCGCCAGCTGGAGCTAACGGTAACTGATTTGGAGGACTGAGACGTGCGCTATGCCTATCCATACCAACTTGCTCCTCAGCCCGAAGGAGGCTTCACCGTCACGTTCCCCGACGTTCCCGAGGCCGTCACCGAGGGCGACACCGAGGGAGAGGCGATGGAACGGGCCGAGGACGCGCTCGTGGCAGCACTGAGCTTCTACACTGACAGGAACGAGCCGCTTCCGATTCCTTCGACGCAGGGCAAGAGTCCGCTGGCCCTCCTGCCGCCGCTCGTGGCTGCGAAGCTGGCCCTGCACGACGCCATGCTCGACGCCGGCATGTCCAACGTCGAAATGGCGCGTCGCCTTGGTCTGGACGAAAAGGCCGTGCGCCGACTGCGCGATCCGCTGCACCGAAGCCATATCGGCATGGTCGAAGCCGCCCTGCGTTTGCTGGGCCGGCGGTTAGAGGTCAGCGTGCTGGCGTCTTAACGTCAACGCCGTCTAGGAGAAGGAACTCAGGCGGGACACATTTGAGCATTGGCGTTCTTTTCGCGCATCGCCGCATCGACGGCAATTAAAAAACGAGGTCGCAGGCTCGGAGTTCCGGTCTCTCACCCGCCGATCAATCCCGCGACGGCTGCCCGCAACTCTGCAATCCCCATCCCCGTCTCGCTCGACGTCGTGAGCACCGCATGCAGCGCCGCCGGATGGGCGCGGGCGAGCCGGGCGGCTTCGTCCTGCTTGCTCGTCAGCGCCGCCGGCTTCACGTCGTCGGCCTTGGTCAGCACGATCTGGAACAGCACCGCCGCCCGATCGAGCAGCCCCATCACCATCTCATCGGCGGCCTTCACCTCGATGCGCGCGTCCAGCAGCAACAGCACGCGGCGCAGGCTCGGGCGGCCGCGCAGGTACTCGAACATCAGGCCCTGCCAGTCCTCCTTCACGTCCTTCGGCGCCTGCGCGTACCCATAGCCAGGCATATCGACGAGCGTGAGCCGCTCGCCGAGATCGAAGAAATTGAGCTGGCGTGTCCGTCCCGGCTGGTGCGAGACCCGCGCCAGCGCGCGCTGCCCGGTCAGCGTGTTCAGCAGCGACGATTTCCCGACATTGGAGCGCCCAGCCACCGCCACCTCCGGCAGCCCGACTGCCGGCAACTGGTCCAGCCGCTGGGACGCGTAAACAAACCGGCACGGCCGCGCGAACAGCAGCCGCCCCGCCTCCAGCGCCGCCGCCTCCGCCACCGGGTCGACTTCCGGCGTGAACGACGAGGCGGCCTCGCTCACGTCCGCGCCAGGCCCGGACGCGACAGGCGGGTGCGGCGCATGATGAACCATTGCTGGGCGATCGACAGCAGGTTGTTGGTGCTCCAGTAGATCACCAGCCCGGCCGGAAAACGCGCCAGCATGAAGGTGAAGATGATCGGCATGAACTGAAACAGCTTCGCCTGCATCGGATCGGGTGGCGTCGGGTTCAGCTTCTGCTGGAAGAACATCGTCAGGCCCATGATCAGCGGCCAGGCGCCAAGGTGCAGCAGGGGAGAGATCACCGTCGGGTCCCACGGGATCAGTCCGAACAAGGTGAAGATGTTCGTCGGATCGATCTGCGACAGATCGTGGATCCAGCCGAAGAACGGCGCCTGACGCATCTCGATGGTGACGTAGAGGTTCTTGTAGAGCGCGAAGAACACTGGAACCTGCACGAGCATCGGCAGGCAACCGCTGGCCGGGTTCACCTTTTCCGCCCGAT
>JBDTFI010000410.1:0-3642 GCA_039938035.1 Acetobacteraceae bacterium
GCCGGCCGCTGTCGCGACCTGAAGGATCGCGGCGAAAGCCCGGCGCATCGTTCAGGAGGCGCGCATTGCCGTCTGCCCGAACAGGATTTTTTACCTTCCTCCGTCACCGCCGGCCGGTCGGGTACGGTTCGCCCTTCGCATAGGCAAGCTGGGTGGCCGGCCGGGCCCGGATCGCGTCCAACCAGCGGCGCGGGTCGGGAAGCTATCCGACGGTCAGAGCACCCGGCGCCCAGCGACCAGACCCATCACCAGGAAGATCACGAAGATCACCAGGAAGATGAAGAACAGGACCTTGGCGATCCCGGCGGCCGTGGCGGCGATTCCGCCAAAACCGAAGATCGCGGCGATAATCGCGATAATGAAAAAGATCGCAGCCCATTTGAGCATTGCAGGCTCCCGTTGGTTCGCTTCCAGAACCGATGAAGCGGTTGGGAAGTCCATCGGTTCGACCACACACCGCGTTGTGACATGGGCGCCTCCCCTTGATCATGCGCCCTCCCGGCCTGTATAGCACGCGCCTCCGCTGGCCGGGGCCATAGCTCAGTTGGGAGAGCGCCTGAATGGCATTCAGGAGGTCAGGGGTTCGACTCCCCTTGGCTCCACCAGCGGACCCGTGAGGCCATGAGCATCCAAACAGGACGACCTGGCGACGCTCCCGGGTTCCTGGACCGTTTCGCGCCGGGCTTCGTGAGGTCGCTGACACCATGCTGAGCGATACCGATCTGGTCCAGCAATTCGAGAGCCTGGGGGACAACTGCGAGTTCGGCCTGGTGCAGCGGTACGTCCTCGCGGAGCCGCTCGGGCTGTTCCGTTTCAATTTCCTGCATCGAGCCGCGCTGATCGACATGCTTGATACCGAATTCCGTGACGTCGATCATCCGGAGGACATCGAGGTTCGTCGCACGACACCGGCAGCCGACAGCGAGCTGTGCGTGCATAATCGACGCTACCAGTACAATTATCACACGTTCCGCTACGATGCCGATGCGGACAAGGTACGCACGCAACAGCTTCGCGTGATATCGTTCCTGAAGGAGAAGCTCATCGCGGACCTTCGCGGGGGCGAGAAGATCCTCGTCCGCAAAGGCGAACATTCGCCGGATCAGGCGGTGGATCTGCTGCAACGGCTCCGCCGTTACGGCCCGGCGATGCTGCTTTGGGTCGTGCCGGAGGATGAGGGAAATCCGGCGGGGACGGTGCGCGTGCTCCAGCCGGGGCTCCTGCAAGGCTTCATGGACCGATTCGCGCCACCCACCGACGCCTACGACCTCTCCCCGATGTGGCTGACGATGCTGCGGAATGCGTACGCGCTACGGGCCGGCGGCTGCGCGCCCGGGACCATCGCCTGTCCGCCCCGCGTACGGGGCGCCACCAACCTGTTTCGGCGAGATTACCTTTTTCCACGAACGGCCAACTGGTGGGTTTCGCCCAGCAGCGTCGTGAGGGAGGGAGGCGCCGACGCCCCGGTGCGCACCCATCCCCACAGCGTTGTGACCGAGCATCGGCTCATGGCCGACACGGTCCAGAGCACCAGCGCCATCTGCGGGATCACGCTCCAGCATGGCCTGACGCCCGGAGCCCCGTATACCGCCTCGATGGACGTGTGGATCCCCGACGGCGCCCCGTTCGACCAAGTGGGCGCCGTCTTCAACGGCTTTCCCGCGACGCAGGTCCATATCGCCGACCTGACGCGCCGCGGGACCTGGCAGCGGGTCTGGGTCGTCGCCCGGGCGACGTCGGAGGCACGCGTCAATCCCAGCCTTTTCGCCGTGGGCAAGGAGGGTGCCCGACTCTTCTCCACGGCATGGCAGATGGAGATCGGTCACACTCCCAGTCCCTACGTGTCGAGCCGCGCCGGCATCCTCCCCAACCGTGGGCCCGGGCCTGACAGCTTCAGGCAAACGAGGGCCGGGGCCAGCCGATAAAGTGATACCAACGGCCGTAACCACTGACCGATTTGTACTGCGCGACCCCCCTCCCCTAACTCCTCCCGCAAGGGGAGGGGGACTAGCAACGAGTGCGTCGTGTTATACTTCCCCTCCCCTTGCGGGGGGGGTTAGCGACTGTCTGCTTTGTCAAGTCGTCGCGGCGAGTTCGTTTCGGACATCGCGGGCCTTTGCGTTGAGCCGGGTGAGCAGCTTGTGGGCGAGCGCGATGCGAACGACCTTTGGCGGCTTTCCGGCGTCGGACAACTTGCGGTGGACTGCCTTGAAGTCGGAGTCATAGCGCCGCTCCACCTCGGCGACGATAAACAGGATGGAGCGGACGCCCTCCCGCCCGCCGCGCACCGGGCGTTTGCCGCTGAACTTGCCGCTGTCGCGGGCGATCGGGGCGAGGCCGGCGAGCTTGCCGACGGCCTTGCCGGAGAGGGTGCCGATCTCCGGCAGCTCGGCCATGAGCCGGGCGACGGTTCGGCCGGCGACACCCTTGATGGTGCGGAACTGCTTATCGAGTTTGCGCCATAGCGGATCGGCGTCGATCAGTTCGGCGATGCTGGCCTCGAACATGCGGATCTCGCGGGTCAGAAAGGCGATCATCGCCGCGAAGGAAACCAGCACGCCGGCTTCCTCGACCAGGCGCCGTTGGTTGAGCTGGGTGACGCGCGCTTCAGTGAGTTGGCGCAACCGAGTGACCTGCGCGGTGAGCCGCAGCTGGGTGGCGCCGGCCGGCGGATGGGCCTTGATCCGCTTGACCTCGGCGTACCAAGAAATGACGCCGGCATCGATGCGGTCGGTCTTTTCCAGCAATCCCATCGCTTCAGCGAAGCGGCGCACCGAGCGGGGATTGACGATCGCGGTGGGCATGTCAGCTGCCCACAGCAGGCCGAACGGCAGCCTTTCGTATCCGCCGGTGGCCTCCATCACCACGAGGTCCACCGCGTGGTCGCGGCAGAACGCGACCAGCGCGGCGATGCCCTCATCGTCGCGATCGAAGCGTTCCCACGGGCCGGCATCGTGTACGATGCGGGCGTCGAGGGTGGTCGAGGAGACGTCGACTCCACAAATGGTCTTTGTCACGGTAACCTGCCTTGTCCATGCGACGGGCAATCCAGCGACTGTCCGGTCGTGCGTGACACTGCGGTGGCCGGTCCCAGGACTAACCCACGGTTGTGGCCTGAGGGGATACGGGCGCCAGCCATCGCGCGCGGGGTCCGATGGCCTCGGGCCCCGCGCAGCGCTACTTTGCTCGATCCGCAGCGCCAAACGCCAGATACAAGGGGAGGGGGTGCGCGAAGAGTCGGCGCCTACGGCCGTTGGTATGAGCTATCGGAAAGCACCCGCGGCGGCTCAGCCACCCACCTCCGCCACAAATCGCGTCAGCACCGCGCATCCCGCCGCGAAGTCCTCCATGCGCATCGCCTCGTGCGGGTTGTGGCTGCCGTTCTGGTTGCGCACGAAGACCATCCCCGCCGGCACGCCGGCCTGGGCGAAGGCGGCGGCGTCGTGGCCGCCGCCGGAGGCGATGAGGCGGTGGGAGACGCCCGCCCCCCTCGCGGCGTGGGCGAGGCCGTCGCGCACGGCGGCGTCCATCAGGCTCGGCGTGCTGTGCGACTCCTTGCCCAGCTCGAAGCGAACGCCGCGGCGCGCCTCGATCAGCGGGACCAGGCGGTGCAGCTCGGCGAACATCGCATCGACGCCGCCC
>JBDTFI010000411.1:0-8730 GCA_039938035.1 Acetobacteraceae bacterium
TAGCTCCCCTGCGCGAGGCCAAAGCGCAGAAGCGTCTCATAAAGCAACACGCCCGCGTGATCGCCTGTGAACGGCCGGCCGGTCCGATTGGCGCCTCGCAGCCCCGGGGCCAGCCCCACCACCAGGAGCGGCGCGTCCAGCGAACCGAAGCTGGGCACCGGCGCGTTGTGCCAGCCCGGAAACAGCGTGCGGTTGGTCTCCCGGAAGACTGCCAGCCGCGGACACAAGGAGCAGTCCCGCCCCGGTGCCTCGGGGCCGGGGGCGCTCACCCGACGGTCGGCTCGGTGAACGGATCGGCCGGCGTTGCGCGCTGTGGTGCCGGCGGGCGGACGCGCGGTTCGGTCTGGCGGCGGGTGAAGTGCTGGGCGATCTCGGCCAGCTCGATGAACTGATCCGCCTGCCGGCGCAGCTCGTCGGATACCATCGGCTGGCTGGTGCGGATCGAGGAGATCACGGACACCCGCACACCCTTGCGCTGCACCGCTTCGACCAGGCGACGGAAGTCGGAATCGCCGCTGAACAGGACCGCGTGATCGATATGTTGCGCCATCTCCAGCATGTCCACCGCCAGCTCAATGTCCATATTCCCCTTCACCCGCCGCCGCCCGCTCGCGTCGGTGAATTCCTTGGCGGGCTTGGTGACCAGGGCATAGCCATTATAGGCGAGCCAGTCGGTCAGCGGCTTGAGCGGGGAGTAGTCCTCCGTCTCCAGCACCGCGGCGTAGTAGTACGCGCGCACCACGTTGCCGAGCTTGCGGAAGTGGTCGAGCAGGTTGCGGTAGTCGACGTCGAAGCCCAGGTTCCGCGAGGCCGAGTAGAGATTCGCGCCGTCGATGAACAGGCCAAGGCGCTCGTTTGGCGGGAACAGCGGGTCCATGATGATCCTTCGATGATGCGGGTCGTCGCAAGCGGGCCGATCCGGGCCAAGAGTCGCGCCCGGGGGATATCGGGCCATTATCCCACCAACCCGCGCGGTTGTGAACTCCCGTGATCCTGATCGCTATCGGGTCCAACCTGCCGGCTTCCGATGGCACCCCCCCGCTCGCCCTCTGCCGACGCGCGGCCGAGGCGCTCGATGGGCTTCCCGGCCTACGGCTGCGCGGTCTGTCGCGCTGGTGGCGGACGACCCCGGTGCCCGCCTCGGATCAGCCGGACTACGTGAACGGGGTCGCGCTGCTGGCGGGCGAGGCCGATCCGGCCGATCTGCTGGCGGCACTGCACGCCATCGAAGCCCGGTTCGGCCGCCGTCGAAGCGTCGCCAACGCGGCCCGCACGCTCGACCTCGACCTTATCGCGATGGGCGGCCTAATACGCGCGGCGCCCGATCCCGTTCTGCCGCACCCGCGGGCGCATGAGCGTGAATTCGTGCTCGGCCCGCTCGCCGAAGTGGCCCCAGGGTGGATGCATCCCGGGCGCGGGCTCAGCGTCGAGATGCTCCTAAGCCGGCTTTGACGCGCCGGCGGGCGCCCCGCTTCCTTGCATCGGCCGCCCTTTCCCCCTAGATATCGCGCTCGCCCGATCATCGACCGGAGTAGCAGCGCATGGCGCGCGTCACTGTTGAAGACTGCGTCGAAAAGATTCCGAATCGTTTCGAGCTGGTCTTGCTCGCCGCCCAGCGCGCGCGCAACCTGAGCCGGGGTGAGGAACTGACCCTCGATCGTGACAACGACAAGAACCCGGTGGTCGCGCTGCGCGAGATCGCCGACGAGACGATCGAGCTGGTGAAACTGGAGCAGGACCTCATCAAGTCCCTGTCGCGCACCGCCGAGCCCGAACCGGCCGACGAAGAGGTGCTGGACCTCATCCCGACCGACCAGAACATCTTCGGCTTGCAAGATATCGCGGCCGAGGAGGAGGCGGCGAACCTTCCCGCCGAGACCGGCGAGGAACTATCGCCCGAGGATCTGGAAGCGGCGATCGAGGCGGAGCTGGCCGGGCGGCGCCACTAAGCCCGGCATGGCGGAGGGCACCTCACGCCATCCGGCCCCCGCGCCTTTCCACGCGCCGTTTGACCGCGCCCAATCCGCGTCCGCCTCCAATGCCGATGCTTTGACGGCCGAGCGGCGCCCGATTATCCGCCAGTTCGAGCTGACGGAGAAGGTCGCCGTCTACGATCCCCGCGCCGACCTCCCGCTGATCGACGCCGCCTACGTGCTGGCGATGAAGGCGCACGGCGCGCAGAAGCGCGACAACGGCGACCCCTACATTACCCATCCGGTGGCCGTCGCTGACATTCTCGCGGGCTATCGGCTCGACACGGCGAGCATCGTCACCGGCCTGCTGCACGACGTGATCGAGGACACCCAGGTCGGCCTGCCCGACATCGAGCGCCGCTTCGGGCGGGAGATCGCGGGCCTTGTCGACGGTGTGACCAAGCTGACGCGGCTCGAGTTGCAGTCCGATCGCACGAAGCAGGCGGAGAATTTCCGCAAGCTCGTGCTCGCCATGAGCCGCGATATCCGCGTGCTGCTGGTAAAGCTCGCCGATCGCCTGCACAACATGCGAACCATCCACTTCATCGGCGACGCCGAGCGGCGTCAGCGGATCGCCCGCGAGACGATGGAAATCTACGCCCCACTCGCCGAGCGGATCGGCATGGACGCGGTGAAGACTGAATTGCAGACGCTGGCGTTTCGCCAGCTCGAACCGGAGGCGTTCGAGACCATCCAGGCGCGCCTGAACTTCCTGCGCGGCCAGGGCGCCGATGTCATCGAGGAGGTCCGCGCGGAGCTTCGCCGCGTGTGCGAGGATTCCGGCGTGCGGGTGCTCGGCGTCAACGGCCGCGAGAAATCGGTGTATGCCATCTGGGAGAAGATGCACCAGCGTAACGTCGCCTTCGAGCAGCTTTCCGACATCATGGCGTTCCGGATCGTCGTGCCCACGAAGGAGGATTGCTACGCCGCCCTCGGCGCCGTCCACTCCGCCTATCAGGTGATCGCCGGGCGCTTCAAGGACTATATCTCCACCCCCAAGTCGAACGGCTACCAGAGCGTCCATACGGGCGTGACGCTGCGCGAGCCGCGTAACCAGAAGATCGAGATACAGATCCGCACGCAGGAGATGCACGAGATCGCCGAGGCTGGCGTCGCGGCGCACTGGCTCTACAAGCAGAACGATGCCTCGGTGAGCGACCTGCACCAGTTCCGCTGGGTGCAGGATTTGCTGGAAATCCTGGAGAATTCCTCCGCGCCCGACGAGTTCCTGGAAAATACCAAGCTCGAACTCTACGGCGACCAGGTCTTCTGCTTCACCCCCAAGGGCCAGCTCATCCAGCTGCCGCGCGGGGCGACGCCGGTCGATTTCGCCTATGCGGTGCATAGCCAGGTGGGCGATGCCTGCGTCGGGGCGAAGGTGAACGGGCGGCTGCTGCCGCTGCGCTATCAACTCCAGAACGGCGATCAGGTCGAGATCATGACCGCCCGCGGGGGGACGCCGTCCCCGCAATGGGAACGCTTCGTCGTCACCGGCAAGGCGCGCGCGCGCATCCGCCGCTTCGTCCATCAACGGTTGCGTCAGGAGCATCTGGATCAGGGCCGCGCGGAGCTGACCAAGGCGTTCCGCCAGGCGGGGGTCGACGGCTCGGAGAAGGCGCTGGAGCCCGCTCTGAAGACCCTCAAGACGGCCACGATGGAGGAGTTGTTCGTCGCCGTCGGCAACGGCACCCTCGGTCCCAAGGACGTGGTCCATGCGGCCTACCCGGAGTTGCGCCAGACCCCTCGCGCGCCGCGCCTCGTGCCGAATTTGCCGCCGCGTCCGGGGGGGCGCACCGGCAGCCGCCTCGACGGCGACATGCCGATCACCGGCCTCGTGCCCAACATGGCCTACGGCTTCGCCGGGTGCTGCCATCCGGTGCCAGGCGACGAGATCGTCGGCATCGTGACCACCGGCAAGGGTGTCACGATCCACGCACGCGGCTGCCAGACGCTGGACAGCTTCGCCGCCACGCCGGAGCGGTTCATCGACGTCGGCTGGAACCTCGGCGCGATCGGCAAAGGCGGCCACACCGCGCGGATCAGCGTCGTCGCCGCGAACGAGGCCTCGGCCCTCGCCGACCTCGCCAACGCCGTCGCCAAGCACGAGGGCGCTGTCGCCAACCTGAAGATCGTCAATCGCCAGCAGGACTTCATCGAGATCCTGGCCGATGTCGAGGTGCGCGACCTGCTGCACCTGTCCAACGTGATCGCCGGCCTGCGCGGCGTGCGCACGATCAAGAGCGTGGAGCGGGCGAAGGGATGATGGCGTCCCGATGATCCTGGGTCTCGGCAGCGACATCTGCGACATCCGCCGTATCGAGGCCGCGATCGCGCGCCACGGCGATCGGTTTCTCACCCGGATCTTCACCGCGACCGAACGCGCCAAGGCGACCCGGCGGACCGAGCGCATCCGCGCCGGCACCTTCGCCAAGCGGTTCGCCGCCAAGGAGGCCGCCGCCAAGGCGCTGGGAACCGGCTTCAGAAGCGGGGTCTTCTTCTCCGACCTCGGCGTCGTGAACCTTCCTTCGGGCCAGCCGACGCTGCGGCTGACGGGGGGCGCGGCGGCGCGCCTTGCCGCGATCACGCCGGCGGGGATGGAACCGGTGGTGTCGCTGACGATGACCGACGAGTATCCATACGCCTACGCGCAGGTCATCATCTCCGCCCTCGCCACCTCCGTGGCCAAGCCGGTTTCTTGACAGTACCAAGCGGCTTGGGCTTGATCCCGCCGCATCTCGATCGGACCCATTTCCTGCATGGCGGCAACAATCAAGGCGAAACGCAAGTCGAGCGGTCTGGCCGATAACGTCAAGACGATCGTCTACGCGGGACTGATCGCGGTGATCATCCGCACCCTCCTGTTCGAGCCGTTCAATATCCCGTCGGGCAGCATGATCCCGACGTTGCTTGTCGGCGACTATCTGTTCGTGGAGAAATACAGTTACGGGTATTCCCACTACTCGCTGCCGTTCGCCCCCGACCTGTTCTCCGGCCGCATCCTCGGCTCGACCCCGCGGCGTGGGGACGTCATGGTGTTTAAATATCCGCGCGACACATCCGTCGATTACATCAAGCGAGTGATCGGCCTGCCGGGCGACACCGTGCAGGTCAAGGAAGGGCGCCTGTGGATCAACGGCACCGAAGTGCCGCGCCAGCCCGAGGGTGATTTCGAGGTCGATGACGACGGCGTCCAGGTGGCGCTGCGCCGCTATCAGGAGACCCTGCCCGGCGGCGTGACACACGACATCCTGAAGACGACGGAGACCGGAGAGGCCAACAACACGCCGGTCTATACGGTGCCCCCGGACTCGCTGTTCGTCATGGGCGACAATCGCGACAACAGCGCCGACAGCCGCTTCTGGGGCTTCGTGCCGATGGAGAATCTGGTCGGCAAGGCCGAGTTCCTGTTCTTCTCGATCGATGCGCGGGCGCCGTGGTGGGAGGTGTGGATGTGGCCGATCGAGGTCCGCTGGGGACGCATCGGGCACGTGATCACATGAGGCGTGCCCCATGATCGGCGGCGGGGCGGCGTGACGCTTGCGATCGAGGAGATCCTTGGCCACCACTTCGTCCGCCCCGGATTGCTTCGCGAAGCGCTGACCCATCGCTCCGCCGCCGTTGCCCAGCGACGCGGCCGGCAAGGTGTCGGCTCCAACGAGCGGCTGGAATTCATGGGCGACCGGGTGCTCGGTCTGCTGATGGCGGAGTGGCTGGTGGAACGTTACCCGGCCGAGCAGGAAGGCGAACTCGGGCGCCGGCTCGCCCATCTCGTGTCCCAATCGGTGCTCGCCACCGTCGCCGACGCGATCGGGTTGGAGGCGGCGTTGACAGTCTCGCCCGGTGAGGCGCGGGCCGGGGTCAAGAAACGCGCGACGGTGCTGGCCGACGCGCTGGAAGCGGCGCTGGGCGCGTTGTTTCTCGACGGCGGCTTGGCGCCGGCGAAAGCCTTCGTCCGCCGCGCCTGGCTCGACGCGATCGAGGCGCAGACGGTGCCCCCCAAGGACCCGAAGACCTGCTTGCAGGAATGGGCGCTGGCACGCGGCCAGCCCCTGCCGACCTATACCGTGGTGTCCCGTTCCGGGCCGCCGCACGCGCCGGCCTTCACGATCAGCGTCGGCGCCGGCGGCCAGAGCGGAACCGGCAGCGCCGGCAGCAAGCGGGCCGCCGAGCAGATCGCGGCCGAGGACCTGCTGCGGGCGCTGGCGCCATGACCACGAGCTGCGGCTTCGCCGCGATCCTGGGTGCGCCGAACGCGGGCAAGTCCACGCTGCTGAACCGGCTGACCGGCGCCAAGCTGTCGATCGTCACCCCGAAGGCGCAGACGACGCGGTTTCGTGTCCTCGGCATCCTGATGCGCGGCGAGACCCAGGTGCTGCTGGTCGATACACCCGGCATCTTCCGGCCGCGCCGGCGGCTCGATCGCGCGATGGTCGCCGCCGCGTGGACCGGCGCGCGCGACGCCGACCTCGCGCTCCTGCTCGTGGACGCCAAGAGCGGCGCCACGGAGGCGGTGCGCGCCATCGCCGAGAAGCTGGGTGCAACGAAGCGACGCTGCTGGCTGGTGCTGAACAAGGTCGATCTGATCGCCCCGCCCCGATTGCTGCCGCTGGTGGCCACGCTGACCGCGCTGGCCCCGTTCGAGGAGATTTTCATGGTGAGCGCGGTGACCGGGGACGGCCTCGACCGCCTGACCAATGCGCTGGCGGCGGCGATGCCCGAGGGGCCGTTCTTGTTCCCGCCCGATGACATGACGGATCTGCCCGACCGCCTGCTGGCCGCCGAGGTGGTGCGCGAGCAGGTGTTCCTGCAGACCCACGAGGAGGTGCCGTACGCGGCGACCGTGGAGACCGAGGACTGGCAGGAGCGTCCGGACGGCAGCGTGCGGGTCGACGTGACGATCTACGTGTCCCGCGCCAGCCATAAGGCGATCCTGATCGGCGCCGCCGGCGCCCGCATCCGTCAGATCGGCGTCCGCGCCCGGGCCGAGCTGATCGCGGCGCTGGAGCGGCCGGTGCACCTGTTCCTGAACGTCAAGGAGCGGGCGGGCTGGGACGAGGAACGGGCGCGGCTGCGGGCGATCGGACTGGAAGACACCGAGTAGCGGATTGTTCACCGATAGGGGCGAAGTTGCGGGAGCAGAGAAGATTCCCGTGCCAGATACGCCTGTTGATCCGCCCGGGGGCCGGCGATACCCTATCGAGATGGAAACCCGCGTCGCCATTCTGGAGCACATGGCCCAGACGACGGCCGAAACGCTGGCCAGGATCGAGCGCCGATTCGATGCGGTCGACCGGCGCTTCGAAGCCGTTGATCGCCGGTTGGACGCCAATTTCCGCTGCCTCTTTGGGGTCATGCTCGCCGGCTGGGGAAGCGTTCTCGGCGTTCTCGGCGCGATGTTCGGGCTCATGGCGCACGGGTTCCACTGGTTCTGACCAAAGGCCCGCGCGCGCCACTCGGGAGACGCTGCGCACGCCGGATATGTCTGGCAATAACCGGCTGTTAGCGATGAGTGAGAGAGGATCGCGCGAGGAGAGCGCGCACATGCCGGACACGCCCATTGAAACGCCCCAAAGCGGCCGATATCCTCCCGATATGGAAAGCCGGGTCACTGTCCTGGAACACTTGGCCCGAGCCACGTTCGAGACGCTGGAACGGATGGAGCGGGCATCCGAGCGGCGCTTCGAGGCGATGGATCGCCGCTTCGACGCCATCGACGGTCGCTTCGCCGCCATCGACGGCCGCTTCGCCGCCTTCGATGCTCGCTTCGAGGGGGTGGAGCGGCGCCTCGAGGCTATCAGCACCGAGTATCACGCGGATTTCCGCTGGCTGCTCGGGGTGATGCTCGCGTCCTGGGCCAGTGTCATGGGCGTTCTCGGCGGCATCCTCGCCGTGATGGCGCACGGGTTCCACTGGTTCTGACCACCCTCTAGGCTCGCCGGCATGGAGTGGGATGCCCCGGCCATCGTCCTGGAGGCCCGCCCCTATGGGGAGGGCGACGCGCTTGCCTCGGTGTTTACCGAGGCGCAGGGCGTGCATCGTGGCCTCGCGCGTGGCGGCGGCGCGCGCGGGCGCATTTCGTTGTGGCAGCCCGGCAATCTCGTGCAGGTCCGCTGGGTGGCCCGCCTCGCCGATCAACTTGGCAGCTTCACCGCCGAACTGGTTCATCCCGCCGCCGCCCTCGCGATGGACGACCCGCTGGCGCTGGCGACGCTCGGCGCCGGCTGTGCCGTCGCGGTGGGCGCGCTGCCCGAGCGGGAGGCGCATCCGCGCGTCTTCCGCGGCCTGCTGCGCCTGATCGCCGGGCTGGCCCAAGGAACCCCGATGATCGCCGACCTGGTGCGCTGGGAGGCCGATCTGCTCGCCGATCTCGGCTACGGGCTCGACCTGTCCGCCTGCGCCGTCACCGGCGCGGCGGACGGCTTGGCGTATGTCTCTCCGCGCAGCGGACGGGCGGTGAGCGAGGCGGCGGCCGGGGCCTGGCGGGAACGGCTGCTGGCGCTCCCCGGCTTCATGCTGGATCAAGACGATTCCGGCACCCCGGCGGGCTGGACCGCCGGTTTGCGCCTGACCGGACGCTTCCTTGCCCGCGACGCCTTCGGTTTGCACCACAAGCCGCTGCCCTCCGCCCGTCAGATGCTGTACGACCGCGTCGCCGCCTTGGAGACTCCGAATGCCGGATGATGCCGGCCGCATCGAGGACACGCGTCTGGTGGACGCGCTCTCGGAGCGGTATCTCGCTTATGCGCTGTCCACGATC
>JBDTFI010000412.1:0-4093 GCA_039938035.1 Acetobacteraceae bacterium
GCGGTGGCGCCGTTGTGCTGGGAGGCGAAGGTGATGCTGTTCACCGTCTCCGGCGCCGATTCGATCACCAAGCTGCCGCATCACGGCTACATCATCCGCACGCAGCCCAACACATACTTGCAGATGACGCGGGTCGGCCAGTTCCTGCTGGAAAACAAGGCGAAGCGCGTATTCGCGCTGTCATCGCAGACGCCGTTCGCGGTCGATGCCTACAACCGGATGGCCGATGTGCTGAAGGCGGGCGGCGCGGAGGCGGTCGGACAGATCGTCTACGATCCGCACCAGACCAGCTTCCGTTCGGAGATCGATCGCGCGCTGGCGGCAAAGCCGGATTCGCTGTTCCTCGGCGCGTACGCGCCCGACCTCGCGGTGCTGCTGCGCGAGCTTTACCAGACCGGCTACGACGGACCGCGCATGACGTACGGCTACGCGGCGACGCCGAAATTGCTTGCCAGCCTGCAACCGGCGGTGACCAACGGGCTCTGGTCGTTCTCGCCGTCACCCGACCTCGGCAGCCCGGCTTACGCGGCGGTGAGCAAGATACTGGCGACGCAGGATCCCGATCCGTATTCGTGCCAGGTGTTCGACCACATGAACCTGATCGCCTTGTCGGTCGCGAAAGCCGGGCAAGCGAGCGGGATGGCGATCCACGACGCGGTGCGCGCGGTGAGCCAGGGCGACGGGCAGCCGGTCTACGACGCGGTCGAGGGGATGCGGCTGCTCGCTTCGGGCAAGACGGTGAACTACTCCGGCGCCTCCGGCCCGTGCGATTTCACGCCCGAGGGCGACATCACGACCTGCAAGTTCCGCTTCGACGTCGTGGAGGGTGGCAAGCCGAAGCTGCTCTCGTTGTCCTGACGGACGCGCTGCAACTCGCGCTGAACGGAGCGATGGAGGGCGCGGTCCTCGCGGTGCCGGCGATCGGTTTCAACGCGGTTTACGCCGTGCTGCGCTTCGCCAATTTCGCGGTCGCCAGCATCGCCACGGTCGGCGCCTTCGCCGGTTGGGTCGCGAACACCGCGCTTGGCTGGCCGGTGGCGCCGTCGCTGCTCGCCGCGTTCGTCGTCGCGGGCGTGGTGGGAGTGGTGACGGACGAGGTGGCGCTGCGTCCGTTGCGCCCGTCCGGCGCGCTGACAACGGCGATCGCCTCGGTGGCGCTGGCGATCATCCTGGAGAACGCGATCCGCTTCGGGTTCGGTAACGACCCGCGCGGTTATGACGTCGCGGTGTATCGCGACTGGCGCGGCTTCGGGCTGCATGTCGGGCCGCAGCAGGTGCGTGACGCGGGCGCGGCAATGGTCGCGATGGCGGCGCTGTTCGGCTTCCTCGCGTTCACCCGTGCCGGCAAGACGATGCGGGCCGTCGCCGACAACCCGATGCTTGCCTCGCTGAAGGGGATCGACGCGGTGCGGATCGCGCAAATCGCGAGCTTCATAGGGCTTGGGCTGACCGGGTTCGGCGGGATGCTGATCGCGCTCGATACGCAGGTCGATCCGCTGACCGGATTTCGCGTGCTGCTGTCGGTGTTCGCCGCCGCGGTGCTCGGCGGCCTGGGCAGCATTCCCGGTGCCGTCGCCGGGGCGTTCCTGATCGGGATCGGCCAGGAGATGTCGCTGCTGGTGCTGCCCGCCACGTATCGTGGCGCGGTCGGCTTTCTGGCGATTCTGCTGATGCTCTCGTTCCGTCCCACCGGGCTGCTGGGACAACGCGCGTCGTGACCGCCTATCTCGCCTCGCTTCTGGTGTTCGCCGGAATCAACGCGCTGCTGGCGCTGGGGCTGAACGTCGTCTGGGGCCTGGGCGGGATGATCAATCTTGGCCTCGCGGGCTTCTTCGCGCTCGGTGCGTATGCCTCGGCGCTGCTGAGCCTGCGGCTCGGCTGGCCGATGCCGCTCGCGGGCCTCGCGGCGGTGGCGGTTGCCGCCGCCGCCGGCACCGTGCTCGCGGCGGTGACGGCGCGGCTGAAGGGCGACTATCTTGCGCTGGTCACGCTGGGCTTTGCGCAGGTGATGCAGCTGGTTGCGGCGAATGAGCGGTGGCTGACCAACGGCACGGACGGGATCAGCGGCGTGCCGGGACCGTGGCGTTCCGCGTTGTCGCCGATGCAGTTCGACCTGCTGTGCATGGCGCTGTGCTGGGGGCTGGTGGTGGTGTGCTGGGCGGGGCTGGCACGGCTCGGTTCCAGTCCGTTCGCGCGCGTGCTGCGGGCGATCCGCGAAGACGAGATGGTGGCGGAGGTCGCGGGCAAGCCGGTGCTGTGGTTCAAGATCCGCGCCTTCGCGCTGGGCGCCGGCGTGTCGGGCCTCGCGGGCAGCGTGTACGTGCATTTCAACGGCTATGTCGCGCCTGATTCGCTCGATGTGCTGCTGACGCTGAACGTCGTGCTGGCGCTGACTTTGGGAGGCACCGGGCGGATGGCCGGCGCGGTGGTCGGTGCGCTGCTGCTGGAGGCGCTGACCGAGGGCACGCGCTTCATGGGGGGCGTGCTGCCCGCGCTGTCGCCGGTGCAGGTGGCGAGCCTGCGCGAGGCGGTCATCGGCGTGGTACTGATCCTGGTGCTGCGTTTGCGCCCGCAAGGCGTGTTGCCCGAGACTTCCCGTATCCTCGATCTGGAGGCCGACGATGACGAGCGATCCCGAATCGCAGTACCTGGACGCACTTTGCGCGGCGCATGAGCGGACGGATCAGCCGGACGCCGTGTTCCGCGCGCTCGACGCGGCGCTTGACGCGACGGTGGGCCACATCCTGTTCACCGTGCTGGTGCATCACCCGGGCCTGCACGAGTCCGAACGGCGGTACAGCAACCGTCCCGCCGAGTATCCGGTGGGCGGGCGCAAGCCGGTGACGGATGCGCCCTGGATGCGCCAGGTGATCCAGCGGGGCGAGCCCTATATCGGGCGGACGCGCGAGGACATCGCCGCCGTGTTCTATGACCACGCGCTGATTGCCTCGCTCGGCTGCGAGAGCGTGCTGAACGTCCCCGTGCGCTGGCGCGCCGAGACGCTGGGGACTGTCAATTTGCTGCACCGGGCGGGATGGTATGACGAGGGGCATGTGCCGACGGTGCGCCGCCTGGCGCACATGGCGCTGCCGGCGCTGATAGTGGTGGCGCGGCGGTAGGGGTCGCGCGTTATGGAAGACACTCCGCGATGTACGGCGGCAGGTTGAAGCTGCCGCCGTGGATCTCGGGGGTCCAGTAGCGCGTGGTGCCCAGCACGCCGGCCGCCTCGGCGCGGCGGCGCAGGTCGGCGGGGCGGACCTGCGCGAGTGTGGCGTCCTTCGCCGCCCAGCCGAGCGTCATGAAGCCGCCGACATATGTGGGCACGGCGGCGACGTAAGCGGTGACGTGGGCGAAGAAGCGGGCGCGTCGCGCGCTGGTCTCGCGCAGTTCGTCTGATTGCATGAACGGCACGCCGCACTGGTTCACCACCACGCCGCGCGCGGTCAGGATGCGGGCGCAGTGCTCGTAGAATGCATCGGTGAACAGCACCTCTCCGACGCCGATCGGGTCGGTCGAATCGACGATGATGACGTCGAAGCTCGCATCCGGCGCGCGCATCACGTAGTCGATGCCGTCGCCCACGATCACCTGGGCGCGCGGATCGCCCCACGCCTTGCCGCCGATCGAGGGCAGGTGCTGCTTGCACAAGCGGATCACCTCGCCGTCGATCTCCGCCATCACCGCGCGGCGCACGCCGCGATGGAGGAGCACGCGGCGCAACACGCCGCCGTCGCCGGCGCCGATGATGAGGACATTCCCGGCGTCCCCGTGCGCCAGCAGCGGCACATGGGCGAGCATCTCCTGATAGACGAACTCGTCGGCCTCGGTGATTTGGACGACGCCGTCGAGCAGCAGGATTCGCCCGTGCGAGGCGGTGTCGACGATCGCGATGTCCTGGAAGGCGCTGGTGACGCGCGCCAACTCGCGCGTCACCCGGAAGCGCTGGCCCCAATCGGGATACAGACGCTCGTTCACCCACACGTCAGCCGCCATCAGGCGAGCAGACCGCGCCGCTGCTCGTTCAGGTCCACCGATTCCGGCCGGAACGCCGCCTTCAGGAGCGGCAGCGAGAGGTAGGGATCGCACTCGCCGC
>JBDTFI010000413.1:0-4975 GCA_039938035.1 Acetobacteraceae bacterium
GCTCGGTGAAGACGCGGGATTCACTCAGCGCTTGCAGCGAGAGGGGGGTCACGAAATGCGCTGCGTTTTCGGTCATGACGCAGGTGACCGCGCAGCCGCGCGCGCGCAAAAGGCGGATCAGCTCGAGTGATTTATAAGCGGCGATGCCGCCGGCGACGATCAGCAGGATGCGGCGATTCTCAAGCGTGTTCATAGCCGCCATCCCGAGTGAATCGCGGCGATGCCGCCGGAGAGGTTGCGCCAGGCGACACGCGCGAGGCCGGCGGCGCGCATCATCGCGCCGAGACGTTCCTGGTCAGGAAACATGCGGATGCTTTCCGCGAGGTAGCGATAGCTTTCGACGTCACCCGCGACGGCGCCCCCGAGCCTCGGCAGCACTTGAAACGACCATGCCTCGTAAGCGGGTGCCAGGACGGCAACCTGCAAGCGGCTGAACTCCAGGCAGAAGAAGCGCCCGCCTGGCTTCAACACGCGGCGCGCCTCCGCCAGCACGGCGTCCTTGTCGGTGCAGTTGCGCAGGCCGAAGGCGATGGAGACGCGGTTCACCGTGCGGTCGGGCAGGGGGATGTGTTCGGCGTCCGCCGCCAGCAGGGTCAGATTGGCGACGATGCCGCGGGCGAGCGCGCGGTCGCGGGCGACGCCCAGCATAATCGGGTTGATGTCGCTCAGCAGCGCCTCGCCGCCGCCCGCGCGAAGCCAGCCGAAGCTGACGTCGCCGGTGCCGCCGGCCAGGTCGAGCAGCACGCGCGACGGCCGAGGATCGAGGGCAGTGACGAGGATGCGCTTCCAGGCGCGGTGGATGCCGAGCGACATCAGATCGTTCATCAGGTCATAGCGCGGCGCGACGCTGTCGAACACCTCGCGCACCAGCCCCTTCTTCTCGGCTGCCGGAACGCGGCGGAAGCCGAAATCGGCGCTCGGTTGGTCGGGGTTGTCGCTCATGCCCGGCCACGTATAGCGTGCTTGCCATCCATGCCGGAACTCCCCGAAGTCGAGACGGTGATGCGAGGCCTGCGCGCCTGCCTGGAGGGGCGCGTGATCGTGCGCGCGGAGGCGCGTCGGCCCGATCTGCGCTGGCCGCTTCCGGCCGGCCTGGTCGCCCGGCTGACCGGGGCGAGGGTCGTCGGATTTCGCCGCCGCGCCAAGTACATCCTGATGCGACTGGCGGGCGGCGATAGTGTGCTGCTGCATCTGGGCATGTCAGGACGCTTTAACATCACGCCCCTGCGGCCGTCCGCGTCGATGGTCTTGCACGAGCATATCGCGCTGGAGACCGACGACGGATGGCGGGTCGGCTTCGTCGATCCGCGCCGTTTCGGGATGGTCGATCTGGTCCCGACCGCGCAGGAGGACGGGCACCGGCTGCTTGCCGGCCTGGGGCCGGAGCCGCTGGACGGCGCGTTCACCCCGGACTTGCTGGCCGCCGCACTCGCCGGACGGCGCACGCCGATCAAGGCGGCGCTGCTGGATCAGGGCGTCGTCGCCGGGCTCGGCAATATCTACGTGAGCGAGGCGCTGTTTCGCGCTGCCGTCAGTCCTCGCCGGCTGGCGCGGAGCATCGGCTTGGAGCGCGCGCGCCGGTTGGTGCCGGCGATCAAGGAAACGCTGAACGAGGCAATCGAAGCCGGCGGGTCCAGTCTGCGCGACTACGTCCAGCCGGACGGCGCGCTCGGCTACTTCCAGCACGCCTGGCGCGTCTATGGGCGTGAAGGCGCGCCCTGCGAGCGATGCCCCGGGCCGCCGGATTGCGCGGGGGTGCGCCGGATCGTGCAGTCCGGTCGTGCCACGTTCTATTGCCCGCGCACTCAGCGATAGATAGAAAACCGAGGATTCGAGCGAGAGGGCGAGATGGCCGACGGTTTCGAGATGATCCAGGTGGAGACGCACGGCGCGGTCGGGCTGATCCGCCTGCACCGGCCGACCGCGCTGAACGCGCTGTGCGATCAGCTGATGACGGAGCTGGGCAGCCAGCTGCTCGCCTTCGATGCCGACAAGGCGATCGGGGCGATCGTCATCACCGGCAACGAGCGCGCGTTCGCCGCCGGCGCCGACATCAAGGAGATGCGCGTGCGCACGCATCCCGAGGCGTTGCTGGAGGATTTCATCGGCCGCGGCTGGGAAACCGTGCTGCGAATCAAGAAGCCCGTTATCGCCGCCGTGGCCGGGTTCGCGCTGGGCGGCGGGTGTGAGCTGGCGATGATGTGCGACATGATCCTCGCGGCCGACACCGCGAAGTTCGGCCAGCCGGAGATCAATCTCGGCGTGATCCCCGGCGCCGGTGGGACGCAGCGTTTGACCCGCGCGGTCGGCAAGTCGAAGGCGATGGAGATGGTGCTGACCGCCCGCTTCATGGATGCCGCCGAGGCCGAGCGCGCCAACCTGGTGTCGCGTGTCGTCCCCGCCGACCAACTGGTGGCCGAGGCGATCAAGGTCGCCGAGAAGATCGCCGCGCTGTCGCCGGTTGCCGTGGCACTCGGCAAGCAGGCGGTGAACCGCGCGTTCGAGACGACGCTGGTGGAGGGCGTGCGCCACGAGCGGGCGCTGTTCCTGGCGTTGTTCGGAACGCCCGACCAGCGCGAGGGGATGGCGGCGTTCGTGGAGAAGCGCAAGCCGGTGTTCCAACGAGGATGAGTAACGGCGCCTCGGGTTGACGGGAGCGCGGGTGGTGCTAGAACCGCCCCCTTCCGCTTTTTGCCGTTGATTGGGACGAACCGAACGCATGGCCAATACCGCCTCGGCGCGCAAGCGCATCCGTCAGACCGTCCGCCGCACGGCGCGCAATCAGGCGCGCACATCGCGGATGCGGACTTTCATCAAGAAGGTGGAGGTGGCGATCACGGGGGGCGATAAAGCGGTCGCGGCGGCGGCCTTGCAGGCCGCGCAGCCGGAGATGCAGCGGGCATCGGGCAAAGGTGTCATCCATCGCAACACGGTATCAAGACGGCTGTCCCGGCTGTCGGCGCGGATCAAGGCGATGGGCGCCGCCACCTGAACGGCCGCACGGTCTCCTGTTGACTGGCGCGTCGGCAGGGGCAATACTCTCGTATTCGCAGTCGGGTTTGCAGCACGTCACAGGCGTGATCCTGTAATAGCCGACCTGTCGGACAATAAGACTACAAGCAATCAAGAATAAGGACTCGGTCCAATCTGCTCGGACTGAAAAATCCATTGATTCTGCTTCCAGCGCTGTCATACTCATTACTGTATTGTTAGCGCGGTTAGCTAACTAGTATACAGACCATGCTTCCGCCACATGGTTGGCGGGGCTGGTGCGAAAGCATTCAAACGGCCGCGAGAGCCGCTGAAGACGAGGCAATTCACGGTGGCGTCAGACAGCGGCTTCATGGAGCGCCCAGTGGTAAGCACGGACCCGGATGGCGACGAATCTCCCCAGCTTTCGGCACAGTGGAACCGCATCCGAACCCGGCTGCAATCGGAGGTCGGCGACGGCGAATACCGCTCCTGGCTTCGCCATATGACGCTCGCCGGGCTTGATGGCGACGAGATCACGGTCCAGCTGCCGAACCGGTTTCACCGCGACTGGGTCCGCGAGCATTACGGGGCCCGGATCAGCGCCCTCTGGCAGGCCGAGAACGCGGCCGTGCGTCGGGTCGATATCCGCGTCGGCGTCTCGTCCGGCGCGCGCGAGGTCACGGACGGTCCGATCGTCTCGCCGGCGCTGCTTCGCACCAGAGCCGCCGTGCGGGTCGAGGAGCGCGCGGATACGCGAACCGAGGCGGCGGCCGCGCTCGATCAGCGATTCACGTTCGACGGCTTCGTGGTCGGCAAGCCGAACGAATTCGCCTATGCGTGCGCGCGCCGCGTCGCCGAGCAGCCGGCGAGCACGGGCTTCAACCCGCTGTTCCTTTACGGTGGCGTCGGCCTCGGCAAGACGCATCTGATGCACGCCATCGCCTGGGAGCTGACCGGATGCGCCCAGTCGGCGCGCCCGTCGAGCGTCGCCTACATGTCGGCCGAGAAGTTCATGTACCGCTTCATCGCCGCGATCCGTAGCCAGTCGACGATGGAGTTCAAGGAGCAGCTTCGCAGTGTCGACGTGCTGATGATCGACGATCTGCAATTCCTGATCGGCAAGGACAACACCCAGGAAGAATTCTTCCACACGTTCAACGCGCTGGTCGATGCCGGCAAACAGATCGTCGTCTCGGCAGACAAATCGCCGTCCGACCTGTCGGGACTGGAGGATCGGCTGCGGACCCGGCTGGGCTGCGGCATGGTCGCCGATCTGCACGCCACCACGTTCGAGCTGCGGATCTCCATCCTGGAGGCCAAGGCGGCGCGTGCCGGAGTCCCGGTGCCGCACAAGGTCATGGAGTTCCTCGCCCACAAGATCACTGGCAACGTGCGTGAGCTGGAAGGCTCGCTGAACCGCCTGATCGCGCACGCCAACCTGTTCGGGCGCCCGGTGACGCTGGACGCGACGCAGGAGGTGCTGCACGATCTCCTGAAGGCGCACGACCGGCACGTGACGATCGACGAAATCCAGCGCAAGGTCGCCGAGCATTACAACATCCGCCTGACCGACATGTCCTCGGCCCGGCGCGCGCGCGCGGTTGCCCGTCCGCGTCAGGTGGCGATGTTCCTGGCGAAACAGCTCACCAGCCGCAGCTTGCCCGAGATCGGGCGCATGTTCGGCAACCGCGACCACACCACCGTCATGCACGCCGTTTCCCGCGTGAGCGAGTTGATGGCGAGCGACCCCGGCTTTGCCGAGGATGTGGAATTGCTGCGCCGGATGCTGGAATCGTAGTCTCCCCGCCCCGACCGCGCGCCCAGCCGCGCGGCCGGGGCGGCGGTTACGGGTTCATCCAGCCGGCAAGGATCGCCAGCAGCAGCAGGGCGACGATGTTGGTGATCTTGATCATCGGGTTAACCGCCGGACCAGCCGTGTCCTTGTACGGATCGCCAACGGTGTCGCCGGTGACTGCGGCCTTGTGTGCCTCGGACCCCTTGC
>JBDTFI010000414.1:0-5178 GCA_039938035.1 Acetobacteraceae bacterium
ATGGCGCCCGCCGACAGCCAGGAGGTCATCAAGGAATACGGCCGCGGCGATTTCTACCCGAAGCTGTTCGCCGAGACCCCGATGGACACCCAATTGGGCGCCAAGCAACTCGTCTATGCGTTCGAGCGATGGGACAAGGAGATCGGCGCCAAAGTCGGGAAGTAGCGTGGCGCTCGCCTCGCGCGATTTCCGGGCGCTTCGTCTCGACAACATCAGCCGCGCCTTCGGCACGGTGAACGCGCTGCGCGACGTGAGCCTGACGGTGGAGCGGGGCGAGTTCGTCGCCCTGCTCGGCCCGTCCGGCTGCGGCAAGTCCACCGCGCTCAATTGCGTCGCCGGCCTGCTCACGCTGACCGGCGGCTCGATCTGGCTCGACGAGCGCCGCATCGACAGGCTCGGCCCGGAGGACCGCGGCTTCGCGATGGTGTTTCAGAACTACGCGCTGTTCCCGCACATGACGGTGCGCCGCAACGTTGGCTTCGGCCTCGTCTCGCAGCGCCGCCCGCGCGCCGAGATCGCGCGCCGGGTGGACGAGGCGCTTGCGCTGGTGCGCCTCACCGATCAGGCCGACAAGCCGCCCGGCCAGCTCTCGGGCGGCCAGCAGCAGCGCGTCGCGATCGCCCGCGCGATCGTCGTCGAGCCGCCGCTGGTGCTGATGGACGAGCCGCTGTCGAACCTCGACGCCAAGCTGCGCCTCGAGATGCGCGCCGAGATCAGGCGCATCCACAATATGCTGGGCTCCGCCACCGTCTACGTCACGCACGATCAGGACGAGGCGCTCTCGCTCGCCGATCGCATCGTGGTGATGCGCGACGGCACGGTGCGCCAGATCGGCACGCCGGAAGACCTCTACGCCCGCCCCGCGCACCCCGACGTTGCGGAGTTCATGGGCTACCGCAACCTGATCCCAGCGACCGCCCACGGCGCGCCCGAGGGGGTCGCGGTGACGATCGCGGGCGCCGAAATCATCGGCACCCCGGTCGGTCCCGCCTTCACTGGCCCCGCGATGGTCGCCATCCGTCCCGAGGACCTGACCCTCGCCCCGGACGGCCCGATCGCCGCCATCGTCGAGTCCGCCGAGTACCGAGGCCGAGACTTCGCCGGAGTCGCCCGCGCCGCCGACGATACGGAACTGCACTTCCGCGCCGATATGCGGATCGGCTCAGGTGAAACCATCCACCTCGGCGCGCCCGCGGCCCGCGTGCTGGTGTACGCGGCGTGAGCAAGGCCCTCACCCGCCGCGCTCCGCGCGACGACCTCTCCCGCAAGCGCGTGAGAGGTGACATATGAGTTCCACCTCTCCCGTCCTTAACGGGAGCGGTCGGCGCGCCCTTGGCGCGCCGGGTGAGGGTCTGCCCCTGCGCGCCCGCCTGCGCGAACGCGGCCTCGACGGCGCGACCCTCCTGATCCTGCCCGCGATCGCCTTCGTCGTCGCGCTGTTCGTCTACCCGTTCCTCTACGGGCTCTATCTCTCCTTCACTCCCACGAAGGGCAACGCGCTGGCCAACTACACGCGCTTCTTCTCCGATCCGTTCCTCTACAGCACCATCCGCATCACCCTGGTGATCGCGGTGCCCGTCACCGTGCTCAATGTCGTAGCCGCGATCCCGGTCGCACTGCGGGTGCGCCTGATGCGCCATCAGCGACTGGTCACCGCCATCCTGGTCATCCCGATCACCCTCGGCACCATCCTCGTGGCCGAGGGGCTGTTGACCTATCTCGGACCCATCGGCTGGGTGAACCGCGTGCTGCTCGGCTCCGGCCTCGTCGCGCACCCGATCCGCCTCGTCCACAATTACTGGGGCGTGTTCCTCGCGCTCGTCGTCACCGGCTTTCCGTTCACCTTCCTGCTGGTGCTGTCCTACGTCTCCGGCATCGATCCATCGCTGGAAAACGCCGCCGCCGTGCTCGGCGCGCGCGCGCGCGCGCGCTTCACGCGCATCCTGCTGCCGCTGCTGATCCCTGGCCTCACCATCACCTTGGCGCTGTCCTTCGTGCAGGCGTTCTCGGTGTTCCCGTCCGCCGTCCTGCTCGGCGCGCCCGCCGGGCCCACCCGCGTCATCTCCATCGCCGCCTACCAGGCGGCGTTCGAGCAGTACGACTACTCCATGGCCTCGGCGATCGCGATGCTGATGGCCGCTGTGCAGATCCTCGTCGTGGTTGCCCTGCTGGCGATGCGTGGCCTCGTCTATCGCGGCCCCGCCGCGACCGGCAAAGGCTGATGCAGCGCGACGCGACGTTCGGCGAACGCGCCTGGGCCTTCGCCGTCTGGGCGGTGACCGGGTTCTTCATGCTGAACCTGTTCGCCATGATCGCGACCGTCGTGGTGAATTCCTTCGGCACGCGCTGGTTCTCGACCTGGCTGCCGGCCGGCTACACCGGGCGCTGGTACGCCCTCGTCTGGGACGAGTTCCAGCTTCCCGACATCCTGATCGTCACGGCGGAGGTCGTCGTCGCCGTGGTCGTGGTTTCCGGCATCCTCGGCGTGCCCGCCGCCTATGCGATGGCGCGGCGAAACTTCCCCGGCAAGCGCGCCGCGATGGCGCTCTTTCTGCTGCCGCTGCTGGTCCCGCCGTTCACTTACGGCATCCCGCTCGCGACGGTGCTGTACCAGGCCCATCTCGCAGGCACGATCTGGGGCGTGATCCTGGCGAACCTCGTGCCCACCGTGCCGTTCGTTATCCTGATCATGGTTCCGTTCATCGAGCAGATCGATCCGCGCGTCGAAGCCGCCGCCCGCGTCTTCGGCGCCCGCACGCCACGGCTGTTCGCCTCCGTCCTGGTCCCGCTGCTTGCCCCGGGCATATTGTCGGCTCTGTTGCTCGTCCTGGTCCGTACCATCGCGGAGTTCGAGCTGACGTTCCTCACCTCCGGTCCAACCAGTCAGACCCTGGTCGTCGCGCTCTACTATGCGGTCTTCGCCGCCGGTGTGCGTCCCGGCCAGTCGATCGACGCGATGGCGGTCGTTTACATGGCGGCGACGCTGATCTGGCTGCTCGTCACCTTGCGCTTCGTCAGCCCCACCCAGATCGTCGGTCGCGCCCGCCGTTGAGGCACAGCGGTCCCGTCTGGCTGCTCTCCTTCGCCGCCGGCGGGATCGACGCGCTGAGCTTCGTGACGCTCGGGGTGTTCACGTCGGCGGTGAGCGGGAATGCGATCCTGCTCGGGATCGCGCTCGGCCAGGGCCGGTTGTCGGACGCCTCGCGCTCCTTGATCGCCTTTGCCGGCTTCGCGGTTGGCGTGGCGATCGCCTCCGCCGTCTCGACATGGCCGCCGCGTCGCGTGCTGCTCATCGAAGCGGCCCTGCTCGCTATCTTCGCGATGCTCTGGCCCGAGCGGGTTGCGGCACTTCATGCCCCAATGGCGCTCTGGCCGAAATCCTTGCCGTGGCTGCTCATCCTTGCCGGTGCCGCCATGGGGGTGCAGTCCGCGACGGGGCGGCGTCTGGGCGTGCCGGGCATCAACACGGTGGTCTTCACCACGACGATTACCGAGATCGTCGGCGCTCTGACCGGTGCCGTGCTTCGCCGGGAGCCGCGTGGGATGGAGGCAAAGACCTGGCGCCAGATCGGTGCGCTGACGCTCTATGTCGCGGGCGCGGCGATCCTCGCGATGTTCGCCATTGAGGATGTTCGGTTCGCGGCCGTACCGCCGGTCGTGTGTGTGCTGCTGGCGGCGATCCTGGCCTAGGGCCGGAGGAAGTCGTCCGTGTACTCCCCGCGCGAAACCTTCAGCGCGATCGAGCCGTCCTCCAGCACCTCCGATCCCGCCGGGCGGCCGGCCTGCGTCAGGGCGTCGACCAGGTCGGCGTGGTGTCGCGCGCGCGCCGGATCGAGAGTCCAGGCGAAGACGTGACCCGGTTCCGGCAGACGGTGCAGCCCCGCGGTCGAGCCGGTGTTCAGCACGATCCGCGTCTCGTTCACCGCCGCGCAGAATCCCAGTAATTCCAACCGGATTTCAGTGGGCCTCCGAGCGAACCCGCGCAGCACTCCGGCCAGTGCGTGCAAATCCTCCGCCTAGCCGAGCATCAGCACCATCGGATTGAAGTCGCTCGGCAGGAATCCGAACCGCAGCACCGCCTACAGCACCGCGACGATGTCGGTCGCGTGGCACAACTCCTCGTCCCCCACGGCGCCCTTGCCCGCGGGCACCTCCACCAGCCGAACGCGAACCCACTCGCCGTCGACGGCGCGGACCACTTCGGCCACGATCCCGCCGGCGATGCGAAGCCGGGTTCCCTCGGCGAGATCGGCAATATCCATTACGTCGCTCCCAATGCACCTCTCCCGCTTATGGGAGAGAGCCTGCCCCCGGACGTCGATCCGGGGGTCGTCGCGCCCTTGCGCGGCGGGTGAGGGTGGTTCCTCAAAACAAAATGCTCAAATTCTTCGCCATCAGCACGTTCTGCCCGATCACCATCTCCCGCCGGGCGATCCGCCACTCCGCGCCCTCCCGGCGCAGCGTGTCAGTCCGCCGCCCGACGAACTGGTAGGCCTCGTACTCCACCCGGTTCTGCTGCACCAGGAAGCGCGAGCCCACCACCACCTCGCGCGGCGCCTCGACCGAGGGCTCGACGCGCAGCAGCCGCACATTGGTGACGACGTGGCAGACCCGCGACAGCGGCTCCTCGGCGTAGTGGACTCCCGTCAGCACCTGCTCGACCCGCTTCGTGAGCGTCCACTTGTCCTCGTCGAACCAGGAGATGCCCTCGCCCTGGCGGGTGTTCTCGCGCTCCTCGTGCTGGCCGAACTTCACGTTGCGACGGATCGGCATGAAATACACGATATCGTCGGTGAGCAGGTCGAGCCACTCCTTGAACCGCCGCTCGTCCAGCAGATCAGCCTCGCGATACAGAAACTCGGCGACCTCCTGCGTCAGCGCGAACCACGCACTCATTCGGCGGCTTCGCGCAGATCAGCGCGCCCCATTAGGGCCTCCCAGTCCGCCCCCTCCAGATACGTGCGATAGCGGCGGTAGTAATTGCGCGCGTTCTGCTCGGTGATCTGCACATGCACCTCGCCGCCCAGCAGCGGCTCCGATGCCGCGGCCAGGCCGAGCGATTGCTGGTAGTTGAACTTGTAGCGCCGGGCGATCGTCGAGGTGCTCGACGCCGTCGCGTAGAGCCAGTTCTCCATGTCGTCCTGCTCCGTCATCCCCGCCGGGCCGGAGTAGCGCATG
>JBDTFI010000415.1:0-2651 GCA_039938035.1 Acetobacteraceae bacterium
GACAAGGGCGGCATGACGTTCGGGATCGGCGACGGCCCGACGCCGGACTCGGTCGACTTCGCCGGCGCGCTGTACGCCTCGTTCGGGGCCGATCTGGTCAACGCGAAGGGCGAGCCGACGCTCGACACCGACGAGTTGAAGCAGGCGCTGGAATACGCCCAGAAACTCGCGAAGTTCCTGCCAAAGGAGGCAGTCAGCTACGACGACGCATCAAACAACCGGGCGTTGATCTCGGGCAAGTCCGCGCTGATCTTCAACCCGCCGTCGGCCTGGGCGGTCGCCAAGCGCGACGCCCCGCAGATCGCCGCCGATTGCTGGACGTTCTCCTCGCCCAAGGGACCGAAGGGGCGGTTCGTGCCGTCGGCCTATTTCTTCCTCGGGGTCTGGAACTTCAGCCCGAACCAGACGGCGGCGAAAGAGCTGATCGAGTTCCTGTCGCAGCGCGAGCAGATCGAGGCGCGTGACGAGATCGTCGGCGGTTACGACATCCCGCCGTTCGTCAGCATGACCGACTTCAAGGTCTGGCGCGACACCGAGCCACCGAAGGGTACGGTGTACAACTACCCGGTCCGGGCCAGCCACCATGCCCAGCCGAACGTGACCGGCATGGCCGCACCTCCGGAGATCGCGGTGCAGATGTATAACCGCGGCACCCATTCGACCATGATCGCGAAGCTGCAATCGGGCCAGACGATCCCGAAGGTGATCGCCTGGGCGAAGGACGAGATCCAGGGCTTCGTGATCTGACGGAGCAGGATCCAGGAATAGCACGGTCACGCTGATCGTGCTCTGGGCCGGGGAAGGGCGCGGCGCGCGTTTCTGACGCGCCGCGCAGCTTCCGTCCCCGGCCGGAACGAGCCGTCGCTCGGGCTCGCGCGTTGACGCTCCCCGCGGGCGGTTCGCAGCTGTTCAACAAGGCGGATAGCAACCGCCGTCAACGAGAAGGAGACAACACGCGGCCGGGAACCGGCCGCCATGGGAGGCTTCAAATGACCGTCTCGATCGGACTCTCGCGCCGCGATGCCCTCAAGATGGGCGCGGCGGTGAGCGCGTTGCCGCTGGTGCATATCCGCACCGCCGGCGCGGCCGGCAAGCTGGGCTTCGCCTTCTGGGACCACTGGGTTCCCGGCGGCAACGACGTGATGAAGAAGCAGGTCGATGCCTGGGCGGAGGCCAACAAGGTCGACGTGACCGCCGACTTCATCACCGGAAACAACAACAAGCTGCTGATGACCGGCGTCGCCGAGGCGCAGGCCAAGACCGGCCACGACGTGATGACGTTCGCCAACTGGGACGGCTTCAACGTCCAGGATGCGTTCGCGCCGGTCGATGACGTGATGGGCCGCCTGACGGCAAAATATGGTCCAGTCACCAAGACCGCCGAGTACCTCGCCAAGGCCACCGGCAAATGGCTCATGGTGCCGACCAGCACCGGAACCCAGACCAAGCCGCCCTGCGCGCGCATCAGCCTGATGAAGAAGTACGGCTACGACGTGCAGGCGATGTACCCGGTCAAGGCCGACTACACGACGGGCGCACAGGGATGGACATATGACGAATTCCTAACGGCCGCCACCGCCGCCAACAAGGACGGCTATCCGTTCGCGCTCGGAATCGGCGGCGGCACCACGAACACCGACGGCATCGACCAGGTGGGCGCCTCGTTCCATGCCTTCGGCGCCGACCTCGTGGACCCGGCCGGGAACATCACGCTCGGCTCCGATCAGGTGACGCAGTGCCTGGAATACTGGCAGAAGCTGCTGAAGGTTCTGCCGGCAGGGATCGACAGCTATGACGACGCTTCCAACAACCGGGCGCTGATCTCGGGCAAGAGCGCGCTCATCTTCAACCCGCCGTCGGCCTGGGCGGTTGCCCGACGCGATGCGCCGCAGATCGCGGCGGATTGCTGGACCTTCTCGGCGCCAAGCGGGCCGAAGGGCCGGTTCGTGCCCACGCTCAGCTTCTTCTGGGGCCTTTACAGCTTCAGCAAGAACCAGACGGCGGCGAAGGAGCTGATCGAGTATCTACTGCAACGCGAGCAGATCGAGGCCCGCGACAACGCGGTGTTCGGCTACGACCTGCCGCCATTCCCCAGCATGACCGACTTCAAGATCTGGGAAACGGTGGAGCCGCCGCCCGGGACCGTCTACAACTACCCGATCCGCCCCTGGCATCATGCCGAGCCGAGCCTGACGGGATCGGAGGCGAAGCCGGAGATCGCCGTGCAGATTTATCAGCACGCCATCCACAACAACATGCTGGCCCGGATCAAGCACGGCGACAGCATCAAGCAGGCGACCGCCTGGGCGCAGGACGAGCTGGAGGGGTTCAAGACGTAGCGCCCATTGCCCATGCGTTACCGACAGGCCGGCATTGCGCTCGTAGCACGGAGTAGATAGGCTGCGGGCGCTTGCGGTCTGGGATACGGCGAGGCACCCGGCAGGGGAGCCTCGCCTGGCCGGCGCGCAAGCCCAAAAAGCGTCCGGTACTCGGGGAGTGCGTTCATTTGGACCGTGTCGTTTCGATGCGCGCCGGCCGGGTACCGTGGAGATCGATCTCGCGGCTCCATCCAGGAGAGACCAATGGCTGACGGCAGCAGCGTAGCCGCCGACCTCGCCGGACGAGGCGTCACGGTCAGGGGTTCACATGCG
>JBDTFI010000416.1:0-3780 GCA_039938035.1 Acetobacteraceae bacterium
GTCAGCAGTCTTTCGGCGAAGCTGTCTGGGGCTGCGCGCGGTGCGCGGCATCCAGGCCAATTCGACGGTGACCGGTGTCTACCATCCGGTAATGTTGCGGGCGAACCTTGCGCCGTTCGACAATCCCAAGGTGCGCGAGGCGTTCCGGTACATTCTGGATCGCAAGGCGCTGATGGCGTCGGCGCTGTTCGGGCAAGGCAAGCTCGGCAACGACGTGACGCTGCCGCCCGGTAATCCTTACCTGACTGCCTTGCCGCAGAACGAACAGGACCTCGACCGCGCGCGCCGACTGATCTCCGAGTCGGGTGTCGGGAAGCTGACGCTCGATTTCTGGTGCAGCAGCGAGCGGCCGCCGCAACCGAAGGTGGCGCTGGCGATGAAGGAGGCGGCCGCCAAGATCGGCGTGACCATCAATGTGCGGGACATTCCCTACACCGAATACGTCGCCAGCGTGGTGCGCAAGGAACCACTCTACATCGCCAACTGGTCCGGCAGCCCGACGCTCTATGAGTCGCTGTATCTGGTATTCTACAGCAAGGCGCGACTGAACTACAGCGCGACCGAGACCAGCCCGGGCCTTGACGCGCTCCTCGAGGACATCGTCGCCGAAGTCGATATCGACCGTCGCAAGCAGTTTGTGGCGCAGGCGCTGACCAAGATCCACGATACGAGCGATCGCGTGATTCCTTATTTCCTGAACTATCTCGGTGCGACCAGCGACAAGGTACAGGGCTTCGTCCCACCGCAATACGACATGATCGATGTGAGGCCGATCTGGCCCCGCGCCTGATCGCAGCGCTGTTCGGCGAGCGAGACCGCCGGTGAAAGCGGCGCAACTCATCATGCGGCGCCTGGGTCTGCTGCTCGTCGTGTTGTTCATCGTCTCCGTGCTGACCTTCGTCATCGTCAACGTGTTGCCCGGCGACGTCGCCAACGCGATCCTTGGTGATCTTGGCACGCCCGCCCAGGTGGTGGCGTTGCGCCGGCAGATGGGACTCGATCTGCCGCTGCTGACCCGATATTGGGCCTGGATCGCCGGGTTGCTGCGCGGCGATTTCGGCCAGTCACTTCAGTTCGGGTTGCCGATCGCGCCGATGCTGCTGGGCCGCCTCCGCAATTCGGCGATACTCGGCGCCATCACCCTGCTGATCGCGGTACCGACCGCGGTGCTGCTCGGCGTGCTTGCCGGCGTGCGGCAGGGCAGGCTGACCGACCGCATCGTCTCCGGCTTCGCCGTGCTGACTTTTTCGTTGCCGGAATATGTCGTGGGATTGCTGCTGATCCTGGTGTTCAGCATCTGGCTGCCGCTGCTGCCGGGTAGCAGCCTGATGGACCCTGGCGCCAATCCGCTGGCCCATCCGGCGGCGCTGGTGCTGCCGGTGACGGTGCTGACGCTGGGCATGTTGGCCTACCTCAGCCAGGTCACCCGGGCCGGCATGATCACCGCGCTCGACAGCGGCTATGTGCGAACCGCCGTGCTGAAGGGGCTGCCGGGCTGGGTCGTGGTGCTGAAGCACGCGCTGCCGAATGTGCTGCTGCCGACGATCTCCGAGATAGGCATGAATTTCGGCTACGTGCTGGGCGGCATCGTCATCGTGGAGACGCTGTTCTCCTATGCCGGAATTGGTCAGATGATGGTGAGTGCGGTGGATCACCGCGATATCCCCGTGGTGGAGGCGGCGGTGCTGGTGGTGGCGGTCGCCTACGGCATCGGCAACCTGCTGGCCGATGTCACGTCCATCCTGCTGAACCCGCGGCTTCGCGGTTGAGTGCGACCCTGCCCGCCCGACCGCCGATGCGCCTCGCCTTGGGTGACCTAGCGGCACTGGGTTTCATCGGGCTGGTGGTTGTCCTGATCTTGTTCGGCCCCGCGATCGCACCGTTCTCGCCGACTGAATTTCACTCCGACAATGCCCTGCAGCCGCCGGGCATGACGTTCCTGTTCGGCACCGACGAGTTCGGGCGCGACGTGTTCAGCCGCGTGCTGTGCGGCGCGCGGCCCACCCTCCTGCTTGCACTCGCCGCCGCGACGACGGGTGTCGCGCTCGGCACGCTGACCGGTCTGATCGCGGGCTATGCCGGCGGCGTGCTCGACGAAGTGCTGATGCGGTTCATGGATGCCCTGATGTCGTTCCCGGCGCTGATCCTGGCTATGCTCGTCGTGGTGATGCTGGGCGGCAACGCGGTCAACGTGGTGGTGGCGCTCGGCGTGGTGTTCTGGCCCCGCTCGGCCCGGCTGGTGCGCAGCGTGGTCGTGGAGGTGGCGCAACGCGAGTTCATCGACGCGGCGCATTCGCGCGGGGAGGCGTGGCCCTATATCCTGGCGCGGGAGATACTCCCGAACGTACGCATGATTATCGTCGTCGATTTCAGCTTGCGCATCACCTACGGCATTCTGCTGTCCGCCTCCCTCGCCTATCTCGGCATCGGCGTCGCACCGCCGACGCCGGCCTGGGGGCTGATGGTGCGCGATGGCCAGCAATTCCTGGAGCTAGCGCCCTGGCTCGTCATCTTCCCGTGCCTCGCTGTCGCGCTCACGGCCGTCAGCACATTGTTGCTGGGTGAGCGGGTGCGCCGGACCGTCGCCCTGCCCGGCGGCGCGCGGCCACGCTGATGCGCACGCTGATGCCGGCAACCGTCGCCCTCGCCCCCCCGGTGCTCGAAATCGCTGCTCTGTCGGCCAGCTACGGCGGCGGGGCGCAGCCATTGCAGGCGGTCCGAAACGTCTCCTTCAGCATCGCGCCGGGCGAAGCGTACGGCCTGATCGGCGAATCCGGCTCCGGCAAGACCACGATCGCCTACGCGGTGATGCGCCATGTACGGGACGCGCAGGTGCGGGCGGAGCGGATCGCGTTGCAAGGGCGCGATGTGCTGCGCATGAATGCGAAGGAACTGACGACGATCCGCGGCCGGCAGGTCGCGATGATCTATCAGGACCCGATGGGCGCGCTCAATCCAGTGCTTCGAATCGGCGAGCAAGTGGCCGAGGTGCTCCGCCGACATCGCGGCTTGTCGCGCACGGCGGCCCGGGCGCGCACCATCGCGCTGCTCGAGCAGGTGCATCTGCCCGATCCCGCCGCGACAGCACGGCGCTATCCGCATCAGCTCTCGGGGGGGCAGCAGCAGCGTGTGGTGATCGCGATGGCGATCGCCTGCGAGCCCGAACTGCTGATCATGGACGAGCCGACCACCGCGCTCGACGTGACCACCGAAGCGGTGATCCTCGACCTGATCCGCGAGCTTCGCCGCAGTATCGGCGCCGCCGTGCTGTTCATCAGCCACAATCTCGCTGTGGTCGCGAATGTCTGCGATCGCGTGGGCGTGCTCTATGCCGGCCAGCTCGTTGAGGAAGGCACGGTGCAGCAGGTGTTGCGCACGCCGCGCCATCCCTACACGCTCGGCTTGCTCGCGTCGATCCCGCGCGCCGATGGCGGGCTTACCCGGCTGCGCGCCATCCCCGGCGGCCTCCCGGATCTGCGCGACATTCCGACCGGCTGCATCTTTCGCGCCCGCTGCGATGATGCGTTCGCGGCCTGCGGCGTCGTGCCGCAGCTCGTCGACGTGACACCTGGTCATGCGAGACGCTGCCATCTCGGCGACGAGGCCGCCCGCCCGATCGAGACGTACTCCACGCCGCGTTCAGTGCCGAGGGTCGAGGATGAAGCCGCTGGCGACCAGCCACGGCTGGCGATCGAGGGTCTTACCCGATGGTTCCGTCCCGACGGCGCGATTCCGTTCCTTGCCCGCGTCGCTCCGGTGCGGGCGGTGACGGACGTTACC